>CAVJLQ010000097.1:0-4780 GCA_963650435.1 Alloprevotella sp.
TGGTGCCTCCGGTCGGAATCGAACCAACGACACGGGGATTTTCAGTCCCCTGCTCTACCAACTGAGCTACAGAGGCAAATAAATGGCGACGCGGAAGGGACTTGAACCCTCGACCTCCGGCGTGACAGGCCGGCGTTCTAACCAACTGAACTACCGCGCCAGGTAGTTACCGGAAAACGGGGAAATGGTGGGAACAACAGGGCTCGAACCTGTGACCCCATGCTTGTAAGGCATGTGCTCTACCAGCTGAGCTATGCTCCCTGATGGTCCCGCTCTCGCAAACGGCTTGCTTATTGTACTAAACTCCACCGGAAATGTCAACAGGTAATTTGAAATTTCTTTGAAGATTTTTCCGCTCCTCCCCGCCCCGGTCTGTCCGCGGCTCCCACATTGACAAACCTTTTTCTTCTATTTTGCCCGTCTTTTGCCCCGTTTCCTCTTGCAGTACCACCGGACAAGAGGTATAATATAGTGGTTGCGTTACGGGCGGGAAAAGGCAAATCCGCACAGCGGTTGCGAATCCCCGGCCATGGAGGTAACACACATGGTAAAAGCGATCGTGGGCGCCAACTGGGGCGACGAGGGCAAGGGCAAGATCACCGACCTGCTGGCGGAGACATCCGACGTGGTCA
The DNA here is from genome assembly GCA_963650435.1 of Alloprevotella sp. Taxonomy (GTDB): domain Bacteria; phylum Bacillota; class Clostridia; order Oscillospirales; family Oscillospiraceae; genus Lawsonibacter. The sequence goes on from CAVJLQ010000097.1 coordinate 633, forward strand.
TCCGGTTCCAGGGCGGCGCCAACGCCGGCCACACCATTATCAATGACTACGGCCGTTTCTCCCTGCACTCCCTCCCCTCCGGCGTGTTCTACTCCCACATCACCAATATCATCGGCAACGGTGTGGCGGTGGACCCCATCAAGCTCGCTGCCGAGCTGAAGGCTCTGACCGACCGGGGCGTGCCCGCCCCCAAGCTGATCGTCTCTGAGCGCGCGCAGCTGCTGATGCCCTATCACGCCCTGCAGGATGCCTATGAGGAGGAGCGCCGCGGCGGCAAGGCCTTCGGCTCCACCAAGAGCGGCATCGCCCCTTTCTACTCCGACAAGTACGCCAAGATCGGCATCCAGGTGTGCGACCTGTTCCACGAGGACGTGCTGCGGGAGCGGCTGGAGCAGGCGGCGGAGATCAAGAACATCCTGTTTGAGCATATGTACCACAAGCCTAAGATCAGCGCCGACGAGATCTTTGACCAGCTGATGCAGGTGCGGGAGCAGATCCGCCCCTATGTGGGTGACGCGGTGGCCTTTGTCCACCAGGCCCTGAAGGAAAACAAGACCATTTTGCTGGAGGGGCAGCTGGGCTCTATGAAGGACCCCGACCTGGGCATCTTCCCCATGACCACCTCCTCCCACACCCTGGCCGGCTTCGGCTGCGTGGGCGCCGCGGTGCCCCCCACCGCCGTCAAGGATGTGATCTGTGTCAGCAAGGCCTACTCCTCCTCCGTGGGCTCCAACACCGAGCCCTTTGTCAGCGAGCTGCTGGGAGACGCGGGCGAGGAGCTGCGCCGCCGGGGCGGCGACAAGGGCGAATACGGCGCCACCACCGGCCGCCCCCGCCGCGTGGGCTGGTTCGACACCGTGGCCACCAAGTATGGCTGCATGATCCAGGGCGCCACCCAGGTGGCCCTGACCTGCCTGGACGTGCTGGGCTATCTGGACGAGATCCCCGTCTGCACCGGGTATGAGATCGACGGCGAGGTGACGGATGAATTCCCCGTCACCCCCCTGCTGATGAAGGCCAAGCCCGTGTTCACCACCCTGCCGGGCTGGAAGTGCGACATCCGGGGCTGCAGGGACTACGACCAGCTGCCCGAGAACGCCAAGAAGTATGTGGACTTCCTGGAGGCCCATATCCAGGCCCCCATCACCATGGTCTCCACCGGCCCCGAGCGCCACGAGATGACCAGCCGCACCCCCAAGCTGTAATACCCTATTCCCGCCGGATGTCCCCACGGGGGGCGTCCGGCGGGCGCGCAGTCACAATGCTTCTGCCCTGTGCCCCGTGCGGGCGCGGCGGCAGCCCCACAAAGGAGGTCTTATGAAGAAGCTGCTATCTTCCCTGCTTTCCCTTGCCCTTGTCCTGTCCCTGTGCGCCGCCCCGGCCGCGGCCCTGAGCACCGACGACGCCCGCCAGCTGCTGCGGGACTGCTATGTGGACCCGCTGCCCGATCAGGTGCTGGATCAGGACAGCCTGGAGGACATCCTCGCCGCCATCGGCGACCCCTATACGTCCTACATGAACGCCGAGCGCTATGAGGAATTTCTAAACTCGGTGAACGGCCAGTCCCTGGTGGGCATCGGCGTATCCATCCAAAACGCCTTTGACGACGGCTACCTCATCCTATCCGTTTTTGACGACTCCCCCGCCCGGGAGGCGGGGATCCAGGCAGGCGACCGCATCACCGCCGTGGACGGCCGGGCGGTCTCCGCCGACCTCACGCCCCAGACCCTCATCGCCGGGGAGGAGGGCACCCCCGTCACCGTCACCCTGATCCGCGGGAGCAACGGCCGGCAGGAGGACGTCACCATGATCCGGCGGAAGGTCACCGTTCCCATCGTCACCGGCGTGCAGCAGGGCACCATCGGCTGGATCGACTGCACCAGCTTCGGCGCCACCACAGCCGACAGCGTAGAGCAGGCCATCCAGACCCTGGACAAGGACACCACCGTGTGGGTCATGGATCTGCGCTCCAACCCCGGCGGCACGGTGACGGCTGCCGTCGGCTCCGCGGGGGCCTTTCTGGGCGGAGACAAGATCATGACCTTTTTCAGCGGCCAGATGAGCACCTATTATTACTCCACCACCTCCGCTATGGCCGATCTGACGGACAAGCCCCTGATCATCCTCACCAGCCCCTATTCCGCCAGCGGCTCCGAGCTGTTCTCCGCCGCCATCCGGGACTACGCCGGGGGGATTGCCCTGGGGCAGCGCACCTTCGGCAAGGGGGTGGCCCAGACCGTCTTTGACGGGGACAACACCGACGGCATCTTCGACGGCGACTGCCTGAAGATCACCACCCACCGGTTCTACTCCCCCGAGGGCGTCACCAACCACATCGTCGGCGTTCTGCCCACCCTGATGGTCTCGCTGGAAAATTCCACCGACGCGGCCCGGGTGCTCTCCGCCCCCAAGCCGGAGCGGGCCAGCGGCTATTACCGGCTGGAGCTGGCCGGGCAGACCTTCTACATCGACGGGAGCACCGCCGCGGGCACCTATCCCGCCGCCTTTGCCGAGCTTCTCTCCGCCCTGCCCCCCTCCGCCAAGCTCTGCCGCGGCAGCGGCCGCAGCACCTGGACGGAGACCACCCCCGCCGAGGCCGCCGCACAGTGCGGCCTGACGGCGGAGTATGAGAGTTATTCCAACGACTTCACCGACATCGGAAGCGCCCAGCACCAGCGGGAGATCGCCACCCTGGCGGTGTACGACCTGGTGTTCGGCTATGGGGACGGCACCTTCCGTCCGGAGAACACCGTCACCCGGGCAGAGTTCGCCGCCATGCTCGCCGCCGCCCTGAACCTCAGCGGCAGCGGCACGTCCGCCTTTACGGATGTCTCCGCCGGCGCCTGGTACGCCGACCCCGTGTCCGCCATGGCCGCCAAGGGCTTCCTGGCGGGGTATGAAGACGGCACCTTCCGCCCCGACAACACCATCACCTATCAGGAGATGGTCACCGTGCTCTCCTCCGTGGCCGCCTGGTGCCTGCTGGAGGGGGACGAGCTGCGGGACACCGAGCTGTCCGCCAACGACTGGGCCATCTACTACGACTGGGCCGACTGGGCCCAGATCCCCGCCCGAAACCTGGTGGGACTGGGCGTGTCCCTGGATGTGGACGCCTACGGCGCCCAGGGCACCCGGGACGAGGCCGCCGGCCTGCTGTGCCAGCTGATGGAGAGCCTCCACCTGCTGTGGGACTAAGCCGCCCCGGCCAAGCACATGATTTGTATATCACGTCTGAAAGGATGATCATTATGACTAAGATCGACATTATCTCCGGTTTCCTTGGGGCGGGCAAGACCACCCTCATCAAGAAGCTGCTGCAGGAGTCCTTCAAGGGCGAAAAGGTCGTGCTCATTGAGAACGAGTTCGGCGAGATCGGCATCGACGGCGGCTTTCTGAAGGACGCCGGCGTGGAGATCACCGAGATGAACTCCGGCTGCATCTGCTGCTCCCTGGTGGGCGACTTCGGCGCGGCCCTGCGCCAGGTGCTGGCCCAGTACGCCCCCGACCGCATCATCATCGAGCCCTCCGGCGTGGGCAAGCTGTCCGACGTCATCGCCGCCGTGGAGCGGGTGCAGAACGAGGTGCCCGACCAGATGCACCTGAGCAGCTTCGTCACCGTGGTAGACGCCACCAAGGCCCGCATCTACATGAAGAACTTCGGTGAGTTCTTCAACAACCAGGTGGAGCACGCCAGCGCCATCCTCCTGTCCCGCACCCAGGGCATGGACCCCGCCAAGCTGGAGGCCGCTGTGAAGCTGCTGCGGCAGCACAACGAGAAGGCCGCCATCCTCACCACCCCCTGGGATCAGCTCACCGGCGCTCAGATCATCGAGGCCATGGCCGGCGGCCACTCCCTGGCCCACCAGCTGATGGCGGAGATCGCACAGGAGCACGGCATCGAGCACGATGACGACCACTGCTGCTGCGGCCATGACCACCACCATGACCACGAGCATCATCACGACCACGATGAACATGACCACGACCATGAGCATCACCATGAGCACGATGAGCATGAGCACCACCACGAGCACGGGGACGACTGCGGCTGCGACGCCTGCACCAGCCTGAACCTCCACCATGATCACGACCACGACCATGAGCACCACCACCATCACCACGCCGACGAGGTGTTCACCTCCTGGGGC
>CAVJLQ010000097.1:4839-8258 GCA_963650435.1 Alloprevotella sp.
CGACCATGAGCACCACCATCATCACCACGCCGACGAGGTGTTCACCTCCTGGGGCCGGGAGACCGCCCGCAAGTACAGCCGCGAGGAGCTGCAGGACATCCTGGCCGACCTGTCCATGACCGACCGGTACGGCGTGATCCTGCGGGCCAAGGGCATGGTGCCCTGCGCCGATCAGGACGTGTGGCTGCACTTCGACCTGGTGCCCGGCGAGTTCGAGATCCGCGAGGGCGCCGCCGACTACACCGGCCGCCTGTGCGTCATCGGCTCTGAGCTGAAAGAGGACGGGCTGGAGAAGCTGTTCCTGCTGGCGTGAGGTGAGGAGCGATGAGTGATTCCCGTATCCCCATTTATCTGATCACCGGCTTTCTGGACAGCGGCAAGACCACCCTGCTCATCGACACCCTGGGCATGGATTACTTCAATGACGGCCAGCGCACCGTTCTGGTGCGCTGCGAGGACGGCGAGGTGGAGTACGACCAACAGCAGCTGTCCGCCCGCAACTGCCGCCTGGTCCCGGTGGAAGAGCCGGAGCAGTTAACCCACGACTTTCTGGTGGAGATCGACCGCCGGTATCAGCCTGAGCGGGTGCTGTTCGAGTACAACGGCATGTGGCCCATCCAGGTGCTGCGGGACCTGAAGCTGCCCAAGAACTGGGGGCTTTACCAGGCCATCCATGTGATCGACGGCACCACCTTTGAGATGTACCGGGCCAACATGGCCTCTATGATGATGGACGCGGTGAGCGAGGCGGACATGGTCCTGTTCAACCGCTGCACCCCGGACATGGATCTGTCCGCCTGGAAGCGCTCCATCCGCGCGGTGAACCGCCAGACGGAGATCGTATTCGAGGACGCAAAGGGCGAGGAGCTGGAGGTAGAGGACATCCTGCCCTACGACCTGGACGGCGACCACATCCAGCTGGAGGACGACGACTACGGCATCTGGTACCTGGACATCCAGGACGCCCCGGAGAAGTACACCGGCAAGACCATCACCTTCAAGGCCCTGGCCATGACCAGCGGCCGTCTGCCCAAGGGGACCTTCATCCCCGGCCGCAACGCCATGACCTGCTGCGAGGAGGATGTGCGCTTCTTCGGCTTCCTGTGCAAGTACGACAAGGCCCGCACCCTGAAAAAGGGCACCTGGGTCACGGTGACGGCCAAGATCGCCTGGGAGTACTCCCCGGTCTACACCGCCCAGGGGGTGGTGCTGTACGCTGAGCGCGTGGAGCCCGCCGATCCCCCGGGAGACCCTATGATCTACTTCCGCTGAAGCAATAAAAAACAAGGGCTCCACCCGCAAAGCGGGTGGAGCCCTTGTTTTTTCTATCACAGCTCCACGGCGGTATCCGTGGCGAAGAACCACAGCACCTTCCGGCTGACCGGTCTATTCAGGATGGCGGACAGGGCCCGGGCGTAGGCCTCCAGCTGGGGGCGGTACTCCTCCCCACGGCTCCTCTCCTGTCCGGGGGACAGGCGGTCGCTCTTGAAGTCCAGAACGGTGATGCCCTGTTCATCCTGGAACCAGCAGTCGATGACGCCCTGGAGGAGCACCTGCTCCCCCTCCGTCCCCGGGCGGTAGCTCTCCGCCGGCACCAGCACGGAGAATTTGAACTCCTGCCGGCACAGGGGGGCCCGCTCCACGGCTCTCCCCAGGGGCGAACGGTAAAAGGCCGCCAGCTTCTCCGGCTTTACCGCCTCCCCCTGCTCCGGGGTGAGAAAGCCGCCGGACACCAGCCGTTCCAGCTCTGCCCGGATGTTCCCCTCGTCATGGTCCCCATGCACCGGCAGATACTGCATGGCCATATGCAGGGCGGTGCCCCGCTGGGCGGGGGTCAGGCCGGCCTGCTGGGTGACGAAGCGGGGGCGCACGCCCTGGCGGCGGCCGGGGGCCTTGTCCTCCGGCTCCTCCTCCTGGACAGGCATGGCCCCGTCCCGGCGCAGCTGGGTGGCCGTGAGCTTGGAGGGCATGTCCACCGCCCCGCCGTGGGGATACTGCCAGGCCAGGGCGGACAGGGAGACCGGCTCCCCCTCTCTGTCCTCTCCCCCGCTCCCGGGCGCGCCGGCAGAGCCGGCCTCCTGGAGGGACGCCCCGTCCTCCCAGCGGATGTCCCAGGGCGTCCCCAGCCCTGATGCGGCCACCTCGGGCAGGGCAATGCCCTCCCGCAGGGCGGCCCCCTCGGGGCGGGTCAGGGCGTGGAGCAGCACCCACTGGCCGGGACAGGGGGCCTCCCCCAGCACAACGGGATCCAGGGGCAGGGACAGGCTGTCCCGCAGGCTCTCCACCGTCTTTCGCCCCCGGGGCAGGCCCATGGTCAGGATCAGCTTGTCCCGGGCCCGGGTCATGGCCACATAGAGCAGACGCAGCTCCTCCGCCAGCAACTCATGGCGCAGCTGGAGGGCCACCCCCTGGCGGGCCAGGGTGGGGTACTCCACCATCCGCCCCTCGTCCAGTCCCCGGGGGCCCACGCCGTACTCCGGGTGGAACAGCACCGGGCGGTCAAAATCTCTGGTGTTGAACTGGCGGTACAGGCCGCACACCAGCACCACCGGCTCCTCCAGGCCCTTGGAGCGGTGGATGGACAGGATGGACACGCCCTCTCCCCCCCGGCCGGCGGCGGGCAGCTTGAAGTCCTTGCCCGACTCCTTCATCCGCTGCAGGCGCAGCAGGAACTGGAAGAGGGTGGTGCAGCCGGCGTCCTCCAGCTGCCCGGCCAGGGCGTACAGGGCCAGCAGATGGTCCCGCCGCCTGCCGCTGGGGTCCATGGCGGAGAACAGGCCCAGCAGATTGGTGCGCTGATAGATGTGCCAGATCAGCTGGCGGCAGGTGCGGTCCCCCATGCCGAAGCGCAGCTGCTCCAGCTCCTCCAGGAACCTCCGGCAGGGCTCGTCCCCCTCCTGGGCGGCGGCGGTCACGGCGGAGTAGAAATCCCCGCTGTGCCCCGCCCGGATCAGGGCCAGCTGATCCCCGGTAAAGCCGTACACCGGGGAGCGCAGGGCGGCGATGAGGGCCACATCCTGCCGGGGGTTGTCCACGACCTCCAGCAGGGACAGGGCCACGTTCACCTCGGTGGACTGGAAAAAGTCGTCGCCCCCCTCGGCGCTCCAGGGGATGCCCTGCTCCTCCAGGGCGCGGATATACTGGGGCAGCACCTTGCCCGGACTGCGCAGCAGGATCATCACGTCGGACGGGGTCAGGGGCCGGGCCTCCTCCCCCTCCCCCACCTGGAAGGGGGCGTCCAGCAGCTGGCGGATGCGCCGTGCGGCCAGGCGGGCCTCCAGCAGGTCCTTGTCCTCCCGGTCCTCCTGGGCCATCTCCCCCAGACAGGACAGGTCCACCACATCCAGCTCCACCGGCTCCTGCCGCCCGTCTCCGGGCAGGCCGGGGACGAGGGCCTGGTCGTCGGTGTAGTCCAGCTC
>CAVJLQ010000098.1:0-2242 GCA_963650435.1 Alloprevotella sp.
ATGGAGATCGCCAAGCGCTCCCGGGGCACGCCCCGTATCGCCAACCGGATGCTCCGCCGGGTGCGGGACTTCGCCCAGGTGCGGGCCGGGGGCGTGATCACCAAAAAGGTGGCGGACGAGGCACTGACCGCCCTGGAGATCGACCACCTGGGGCTGGACTCCATCGACCGCCGGATGCTGCGCAGCATCATCGAAAATTACCGGGGCGGCCCCGTGGGCCTGGAGACTCTGGCCGCCACCATCAACGAGGAGGCCGTCACTCTGGAGGACGTGTATGAGCCCTATCTCATGCAGCTGGGCTTCCTCACCCGCACCCCCCGGGGCCGGTGCGTCACGGCCAAGGCTTATGAGCATCTGGGGCTCCCAGCGCCCGGCGGCGATGGCATGGACCAGCTGACGCTGTAAGATGGAGTGAGCGGTATGGTCGGGTTTTATGTATTTATGTTTGCCTGCGTTCTTCTTCTCCCGGTCGTCATGCTGTTTTTCGGGTATCGCTGGCAGCAGCGGCCGCCGGCATCCATCAATGCTGTGTTCGGCTACCGTACCCGGCGCTCCATGTCCAGCCTACAGGCTTGGGATCATGCCCATAGGTATTGCGGGAGGATATGGGTAAAGTGCGGATGGTTTTCCGCTGTTTGTGCTGTTTTATCTATGATCCTCTTGGGGATCGTCACACTGGATGTCAGTACGGTCGGCATAGTCGGTGGGATCATCGCGTGCCTTGAATTGCTGCCTGCCGCTGCATCGCTTGCTGCGACGGAGCAGGAACTGAAGCGTGTATTTGAAATTTGATCGAGGTGAAATGATATGGGAAAACTGTTTGGAACTGACGGTATCCGCGGCGTGGTCAACGCCGGGCTGGACGCCGATCTGGCCTATAAGGTGGGCCTTGCCGCCGCGGCGGTGCTGGGCAAAAGCAAAAAGCCGGGGGAGAAGCCCCTGGTCACCATCGGCAAGGACACCCGCATCTCCGGTGACCTGCTGAAGGGCTCCCTCATCGCGGGGCTGTGTACGGCCGGAGCCGACGTGCTGGACCTGGGCACCCTGCCCACCCCCGGCGTGGCCTGGGTCACGGTGGACGAGGGGGCGGACGCCGGCATCGTCATCTCCGCCAGCCACAACCCCTTTGAGCACAACGGCATCAAGATCTTCAACGGCAAGGGCTTCAAGCTGTCCGACGAGCTGGAGGAGAAGATCGAGGACATCGTCCTCTTCGGCCATAACAATGTGCCCATGAAGACCCGGGGGGAGATCGGCAAGGTCAGCTATGTGGCCCCCAAGGCCAGCGAGGACTATATCGACCATCTGGAGAGCACCATCGACTCCACTTTGGGCGGCCTGCGCATCCTGGTGGACTGCGCCAACGGCGCCGCCTCCGCCACCGCCGCCCGGCTGTTCGACCGCTTCTCCAAGCTGCGCACCGACGTGATCAACGCCGACCCCGATGGGGTGAACATCAACGAGCGGTGCGGCTCCACCCACATGGACAGCCTGGCCGCCATGGTAAAGGCCGGCGGCTATGACATCGGCATCGCCTTCGACGGCGACGCCGACCGTTGCCTGGCGGTGGACGAGAAGGGCGGCCTGATCGACGGCGACCAGATCATGGCGGCCTGCGGCCTGGACCTGCTGAACAAGGGCAGGCTGCCCGGCAATACCATCGTGGCCACCGTGATGTCCAATCTGGGCCTGCACGTCTTTGCCAAGGAGCACGGCATGTCCCTGGAGTGCACCGACGTGGGCGACCGGAACGTGCTGGAGCGGATGCTGGAGAAGGGCTATGCCATCGGCGGCGAGCAGTCCGGGCATATGATCTTCCTGGAGCACGCCACCACCGGCGACGGCGAGCTGACCGCCCTTCAGATCCTGGCCCTGATGAAAGAGGGGGGGAAGAAGGCCAGCGAGATCTTCAACTGCCCCCGGTATCCCCAGGTGCTGATCAATGTGCCCGTGGCGGACAACGACGTGAAGAAGGCCGTTATGGCCAGCGCCGCGCTGCGCCAGGCTATCCAGCGGGAGGAGGAGGCTCTGGCCGGAGACGGGCGGATCCTGGTGCGCCCCTCGGGCACCGAGGCCCTGATGCGGGTCATGGTAGAGGCCAAGACCGAGCAGACCGCCGGCGAGACCGCCCAGCGCCTGGCCGACCTGGTGCGCAGCCTGTAACGGACCGACGGGGCAAGGCGCACCCATAGCCCGGACGCGGCCGTCCGATCCTGTTCCGAGCCGTCCGTCTCCCCCGGGG
>CAVJLQ010000098.1:2252-2666 GCA_963650435.1 Alloprevotella sp.
GGGCACAGGGCCCTCTTCCGGGGGCAGAAAAGATAAGATATCCTGCACATTCAAACGGAAAGTTGGATCGAAGATCGGACCGAAAACGGAAAATATGTGAAAACGACAAAATAAGGGAAAAATTTCCTTGACAAATCCGTTCAATTTGTTTATACTTCAACCGTGATAGAGGAAGATATGTGTCATCCTGCTTTTTTAGATCGCTCCAATGAAGAGCTGTGCCGCCTGGCTGGCGGAGGGGACTCCAGGGCAGAAGAGGAACTGGTGGCCCGCCATGTACAGATGGTGCGCGCCTGCGCCAGACCGCTGTTCCTGGCCGGCGGCGACAGCGAGGATCTCATTCAGGAGGGCATGTTGGGCCTGCTCACCGCCATACGCACCTTCGACGAGACGAAGGGGACCGCCTTTCGGACC
>CAVJLQ010000099.1:0-3956 GCA_963650435.1 Alloprevotella sp.
CCCGCAGGGACAAAAGGGGTAGGGAGGAGCAAGGGAGCGGGCGCAGTTTTCGCCGCCAAGCGGAAACGAAGCGCAGCGGACTTTGCGACGACGAGGTGGGCTGGGTGGGTCTTTAATTCATTTTGACCGCCACTTCCAGGGCGATCTTCATCATATTGGTAAAGGTGGTCTGGCGGGCCTCGGCGGGCAGCTCCTCGCCGGTGACCAGGCTGTCGGAGATGGACAGGATGGTCAGGGCCCGCTTGCCGGTGTAGGCGGCGGTGCAGTACAGGCCGGCGGACTCCATCTCCACGGCCATGACGCCCATCTTCTGCAGGCGCTTGGCCCGGTTTGCGGCGTCATAGAACACATCGGAGGAGAACACGTTGCCCACGGGCATCTTCACCCCCAGCTCCTTGGCGCAGTCCACGGCGGCGGACAGCAGCTCGTAGCTGCAGATGGGGGCGAAGGCGGCGCCCAGCTCGTACTGCTGGGCAAAGTTGGAGTCGGTGCAGGAGCCCATGGCGGCGCACACGCTGCCCAGCTCCATGTCCGCCCGCAGGGCGCCGGCGGTACCGATGCGGATGATGTTCTCCACGTCGTACTGGGTGAACAGCTCGTAGGAATAGATGCCGATGGAGGGGATGCCCATGCCGCTGGCCATGACGCTGACGGGCACGCCCTTATAGGTGCCGGTATAGCCCTGGATGCCCCGGACGTTGTTCACCAGCTTGGGCTCCTCCAGGAAGGTCTCGGCGATGAACTTGGCCCGTAGGGGGTCGCCGGGCATGAGGACGGTCTTGGCGAATTCGCCTTTGGCGGCGGTGTTGTGGGGAGTTGACATGATACTTCTTCTCCTTTCAGTGTGCCCCGCAGGGCGGTTCGGCTCAGGTAACAAAAAACGCCCTGAGCCCGCGATAGGCTCAGGGCGAACAAAGCAGCTTTGTCCGTGGTTCCACCTGATTTCCCGGCTGGCGGCCGGGCACTCGATCCCGATAACGGCGGGGGCCGGCGCCCCATTGCCTGGGCGCGGCTGCGGGGGGCCTTCTCTGCGCGGCGCGGGAGGATTTGCACCGTCCATCCTCTCTCTTCACTCCGGCCGCGGGGTACTGTTCCCCGGTCATTGCGTTGCCTGCATTGTACCCGAAAAACCGGGGGCTGTCAAGGGGAAAGCCCCCTATCCCAGCAGATCCGCGGCCATTTTTATGAACAGCAGGCCCAGCACCACGAACATCATGTTCTTCACCCGCTTGCTGCCCCCGGCCAGGGCGTAGCGCACGCCGCAGTAGTTCCCCGCCAGACTGAACAGGATGGCGGGCACGGCCAGCTTCCACATGACCTGCCCCTCCAGGATCCACACCGCCACGGCGGAGACCATGGCGGCAAAGTTGACCACGTTGGTGCAGGCGGCGGCGGTGAGCATATCCATGCCCATAAGGGCGGTGAAGGCCATGAGGATGAAGGTGCCCGCTCCCGCGCCGATGATCCCCTCATACAGGCCGCCCCCCAGACCGATCAGCAGGGGCAGCACCACCTGCTGGGCGGGGCTCAGGTCCTTATGGGAGCCGTCGGCGCCGAAGTCCCGCTTGACCACCAGGAACACCGCCACGATGGGCAGGGCGACCACCAGGATGGTCTTATATACGTCCGCCGGCAGCGAGGCGGCCAGCTTGGTGCCCACGCCGGAGGCCAGGATGCTGGAGACGCAGGCGATGACGGACACCCGCAGCTCCACCTTGCCGCTGCGCAGGAACTTGACGGTGGCGGCCACCATGCCCGTGCCGTTGACCACCTTGTTGGTGCCCACGGCCAGGTGGGTGGGCAGGCCCGCCATGAGATAGGCGGGCAGAGAGATGATGCCGGCCCCGCCGGCCACGCCCCCCACGAACCCCGCCAGAAACACCAGCGGGCATACGATCAGACAGGTGCGAAGAAACTCGTCCACTGCGGGAACACTCCCTTTCTCTCTGTTGCGCGTCCAGTATAGCACCGCCGCCCCGAAAGCGCCAGCCCCGTCTGTCCGCCCGGCGCGGTCATCCGCCCCGCCGTCCGCCCTTGACCAGGATATGCGCGTTCATGCGAAAGCCGTATTTCTCATACAGGCGGATGGCGGGGTTCCCGTCCACCACCTTCACCTCCACCCGGTCCGCGCCGCCGGCGGCAAAGGCCGCCATGGCCCAGTCCATCAGCGCCCCGCCGAGGCCCAGGCCCCGATAGGGCTCCAGCACCACAAGGTAGTCCAGCTTTCCGTCCCGCCCGTGCAGGTCCGCCTTGCAGAAGCCCACGATCCTGCCGTCCGCCTCCGCCGCGGCGATGCGGCTGGCGCCCCCCTCCAGCGCCCGCCGGAAGGACAGCAGCGTCTCCTCCACGGGGCGGCTGGGGTAGCTCCCGCTGAAGTTCACCGACACCCGGTCATGATAGTCCGCCAGCGCCCGCAGGCACTCCTCCAGGCCGCCGACCTCCGCTTCCGTGATCTCTCTCATGCTTCGTCTCCTCCATCCGCACTCGGTCTCCACCGGTCATAGGGCACAAAGGTGAAGGCCACGTCCCAGGGCTTGTCCCGGTAGACCAGATAGGACAGGTCCCCCTTGCCGGGCAGCTCGTTCACCGTCCAGCCGGGATAGGGCACCAGGGGCAGGGTCACCTCCGTCTGCCCCGCCCGCGCCTGGGCCCGGGCCAGCTCCAGCCGGGCGCCGTACACCCTTCCGTTGCGCCAATAGATCCCCCCAATGGCCACCAGGGCGGCCGCCGCCACCGGCCACAGGCACTTCAGGGGCCGCGGGGACAGGCCCTCCCCCCGGGCCTGTCCGTACAGCCGCAGGGCGGTGACGCACAAGATCACATACCCGGGGAAGAAGTTCCGGGGGCGCACCATGCCCAGCAGCAGCACCGGGCCGTTGAGCACGCACAGGGACAGGGCCAGCGCGGCGAGCCTCTCCCGCTCCCGCAGCAGCACCAGCAGGGCCGCCCACAGCCCCGCCAGCAGCAGTCCCGCCAGGGTGGTCAGGGGGGTGTACCGGCTGAAGGTCAGGGGCACATCCCCCGCCCAGCGCCAGAAGCAGAACAGGTGCAGGGGGATCAGCACGGCGGCAAAGAACTTCCAGCAGGCCCGCCCCCGCCGCCGGAGCCGCCACACCAGCAGGAAGGAGATCAGGGCCGTCACCGCGGCGGGCAGCACCAGGGTCTCGGTGACCACGGCGGGCAGGTTGTCCCGCACCAGGGCCAGGCCCAGGCTGCGCTGGTCGCCCCCGCTGCCCACCTGGCTGTACCCCGGGGCGGCGGCCATGCAGGCCGCACCCGCTGCCGCCCCCAGAAACAGAGCGGCGGCCTCTCCCCTGCCCCGTCCGCTCCGCAGGCGGAGGACAAACAGCGCCGCCGCCGCGGCCGCCAGCCAGATGGTCACCGTCTCCATACACAGGGCGGCGGCAAAGGCGGCCAGGGCGTAGAGGGGGGGCGGGCGTCTCTCCCCCTCCAGCCATTTCATCATCAGCAGCACACACAGCATGGGCAGCAAGTAGTTGCCCATGCCCGCGCCCCAGGAATATACCTGCTGCCACAGGCCCCGGGGGGCCAGCACCACAAGAGAGAGGGCCAGCAGCAGCCCCTCCCGCCGGGAAAGGCCCCTCCCCTGGGCGGACAGCAGCCAAACCAGGGCCACCAGCGCCGCCCCCATGACCAGCCCCCGCAGAGCGGGCCAGGCGTACAGCTTGCCCAGAAGGACCCCCGCCAGATTGCCCAGATAGCGGCCGTTGGCGGGCACCCCCAGCACCACTCCGGGGTCGGGGATGGGCCGGGTGAGGAGAAAGTCCTTCCAGCTGGCGTAGTCCCAGTAGATAAAGTAGCAGTCGTCGCACTCGGGCACGAACAGAAGGCCCAGGCAGAAAAGCAGGATCAGCGCCAGGACCGGCGACGGAAGTTCTCTTTTCTTCATGGGGGCCTCCTTTCAGAAAAATCCCCCGCCGCCCCGTGTTGGCGGG
>CAVJLQ010000100.1:0-4978 GCA_963650435.1 Alloprevotella sp.
GATGTTCGGCGTGGACGCCCTGCGCTTCTTCCTGCTGCGCACCTTCCCCTTCGGCAGCGACGGCAACTTCTCCAACGAGGCGCTGATCAGCACCATCAACGTGGATCTGGCCAACGACCTGGGCAACCTGCTCAGCCGCACCGTGTCCATGGTGGGCAAGTACTTCGGCGGCACCCTGCCCCAGGCGCAGGCGGTGGACGCCGAGAAGGACGCCGAGCTGGAGGGGCTGATCGCCGGGCTGCGGGATAAGTACGAGGAGCAGATGGAGCACTTCGCCTTCCAGAACGCCCTGGCGGAGATCTTTAAGGTCATCGGCCGGGCCAACAAGTATATCGACGAGAACGCCCCCTGGGTGCTGGCCAAGGACATGGACGCCAACGGCCCCCGTCTGGCCCGGGTGATGTATGATTTGCTGGAGGTGCTGCGGGTGTCCGCCATCCTGCTGACCCCCTTCATCCCCACCTCCGCCGCCGAGGTGCTCAAGCAGATCGGCGCGGACGAGGGGTGCTCCTCCTGGCAGGCCGCCGGCATTTACGGCGCTCTGCCTGACAACGTCACCGTGGCCCGGGGCGAGAACCTGTTCCCCCGGGTGGACACCGAGAAGGCCCTGGCCCGCCTGGAGGAGATCCAGGAGGCGGCGAAGCGGGCCGCCAAGCCCGCCCTTGAGGTGGAGCCCCAGCTGGAGGAGAAGGTGGACTTCGACACCTTCTGCAAGAGCGACTTCCGCGCCGTGAAGGTCAAGGACTGCCAGGCGGTGAAGAAGAGCGAAAAGCTGCTGCGCTTCACCCTGGACGACGGCACGGGCACCGACCGCCAGATCCTGTCCGGCATCCACAAGTTCTACGAACCGGAGCAGCTGGTGGGCAAGACCCTGCTGGCCATCGTGAACCTGCCGCCCCGGAAGATGATGGGCTTCGAGTCCAACGGCATGCTCATCTCCGCCGTCCACACCGAGCACGGCGAGGAGAAGCTGGATCTGATCATGCTGGACGACAAGATCCCCGCCGGGGCCAAGATGTGCTGAGAATACCCGCCGCCGGGGCTGTGATACAGCCCCGGCGCTTTACAGGAGGGATACCATGCGCCTGAACTGCGCGATCTTTGATATGGACGGCACCGTCCTTGACTCCATGCAGGCCTGGGTGGACGCCATCGGCCACATCCTCACCAGCCGGGGCATCACGCCGCCGGAAAACCTGCGTGAGGTCACCCGCCCCATGAACGGCATGCTGCTGGTGGATTACCTGCAGCGGGAGTTCCTGCCCGGCATCACCGACCGGGAGATCACCGACGAGGTGGGGGCGTACATGGAGGACTTCTACACCAACCGGGTACAGGCCAAGGCGGGGGTGAAGAACTTCCTGTCCCTGCTGAAGATGGAGGGGGTGCAGTGCTATCTGGCCACCGCCACCCACCGGGAGCTGGTGCGCCGCGCCATCGCCCACGCCGGGCTGGAGCCCTATTTCAAGGGGATCATCACCTCCGGCGAGGTCGGCAAGAACAAGATCGACAGCCCGGACATCTACGAGTGGGCCATGAAGCGCATGGGGGGCAATAAAGCGGACACCGTGGTGTTCGAGGACGCCCTCTTCGCCATCCGCACCGCCAAAAAGGCGGGCTTCCGGGTGGCCGGCGTATACGACCCGGACTCCGAGGCGGATCAGGAGGAGATCCGCGCCCTGAGCGACTACTATATCACCTCCTTCGAGGAGCTGTATCAGACCGAGCAAAGGTGACACACCGGCCCATGTTCCCGCCCAAAAAGGCGGAGACATGGGCGGTATCGTTGTGGGGACGAGCTTTTTCTCTTTTCTTTTCCCGGATCATGTGGTATAGTTTACTTTGTATTCTTATTTTATCGCCCCAGCCCGCGGGGCATTCAGACAGCGGGCCCCGGGATGCAGTCCCGGGCAAGTATGAAAAGGAAGTAACACATGACATTTGAGCAGCTGGGGCTGAGCGCCCCCATTCTGAAGGCCCTGAAGGAGCAGGGCTATGTAGACCCCTCTCCCATCCAGGAGAAGGCCATCCCCCCCGCCCTGACGGGCCGGGACGTACTGGGCTGTGCCCAGACGGGCACGGGCAAGACCTGTGCCTTTGCAGCCCCCATTTTGCAGCAGCTGGATGAGCGCCCCGTACAGGGCCGCCCCATCCGGGCCCTGATCCTGACCCCCACCCGGGAGCTGGCCATCCAGATCGGTGAGAGCTTTGACGCCTACGGCAAGTATCTGAAGCTGCGCCACGCCGTGATCTTCGGCGGCGTGGGGCAGAACCCCCAGGTAGAGGCCCTGAAGCGGGGCGTGGACATCCTGGTGGCCACCCCCGGCCGCCTGATGGACCTGTATCAGCAGGGCTTTGTCTATCTGGATCAGCTGGAGATCTTCGTTCTGGACGAGGCCGACCGGATGCTGGACATGGGCTTCATCCACGACGTGAAGAAAATTTTGAAGTGGCTGCCCGCCCAAAAGCAGACCATGCTCTTCTCCGCCACCATGCCCGGCGAGGTGATGGAGCTGGTGAACTCCCTCCTGCGGGACCCCGCCCGGGTGGCGGTCGATCCCGTCTCCTCCCCGGTGGAGGCCATCGAGCAGCGGGTGTGCTTTGTGGACAAGGGGAACAAGACCCGCCTGCTGGCCTGGCTGCTGGAGCACGAGGGGGTGAAGAACGCCCTGGTGTTCACCCGCACCAAGCACGGGGCCAACAAGGTGGCCCGGGACCTGATGAAGGAGGGCGTCACCGCCGCGGCCATCCACGGCAACAAGAGCCAGACCGCCCGGCAGCAGGCTCTGAGCGACTTCAAGGCCGGCCGCGTCCAGTGCCTGGTGGCCACGGACATCGCCGCCCGGGGGCTGGACATCGAGGAGCTGTCCCACGTATTCAACTACAACCTGCCCGAGGTGCCGGAGACCTACGTCCACCGCATCGGCCGCACCGGCCGGGCCGGCCGGGGGGGCGAGGCCATCTCCTTCTGCGACTTTGGGGAGAAGCCCCTGCTGAAGGACATTGAAAAGCTCATGGGCCGTTCCGTCCCCGTGCTGGAGGGGCACCCCTTCCCCATGCAGATCTTCGAGGCCCCCAAGCGGGACAAGAACGGTAAGATCATCAACGAGGAGGACGCCGAGGCCCGGGCCGCCGCCCGCCAGCTGAAGCGGGAGCGGGATCAGGCCCGCCAGGCCGCCGAGAAGGAGAAGCGGGAGAAGGAGCTGGCGCGCCAGCAGGCCGCTGCCCAGGTGCTGGAGCAGCAGGAGCCCGCCCCCAAGTCCCGCCGCCGCAGGAAGAAGAAGCCCGCCGCCGAGACTGCGGCGCCGGTACAGATCCCTGCCGCGGAGGAGGAGCCGCTGGACGACTATCTGCCCCAGCGGCCCAAGCTCACCCGCCCCGGCGCTCTGCTGGACACGGGGGACGCCATGCCCAACACGGAGTTCACCCGGCCCGACCCCTTCGACAGCGACGTGATCATGGACGCCACCGCCCGGCTGCTGGCCCCCAGAAAGCCCCTGTATGGGAGCGGCACAGCCAGGGACAGCCGCGCCCCCCGGAAGGAGAGCGGACGCCGGAAGGCCGCCCCCCAGCCCCGGCAGGAGGAGCCGCCCATTCCCGAAGAAAAGCCGGCCAAAAAGCGCCGCAGCCGCAAAAAGTCCGCCGCTGCGCAGCCTGCGGGCCAGCAGGCCGCCCCACGGAAGAAGGCCGCACATCAGGAGCAGGCCCAAAAGGAGCGCGGCGGCCGGGGAAAGAAGCACAGCCATGACCGCGGGAGCCGCGGCCCCATGGAGCCCCACAAGTCTGGCCAGACCAAGGACTCCACCGAGCAGGCCAGCCTGATCAAGCCCTTCTATATCAACGTAGGCCGGTGATCCCGGGACGGGGCGGCCTTGGAACGAGCTCTCAGAACACAATACAGAATACAGATCGAGATACGGAGGAGATCATCATGGATCACAGCGCAATGTATCAGCAGAAGCTGACCACCGCCGCCGAGGCGGTGAAGGTGGTCAAGAGCGGGGACTGGGTGGACTACGGCTGGTGCACCAACCACCCCATCGCCCTGGACAAGGCTCTGGCCGCCCGGCAGAACGAGCTGCACGACGTGAACGTCCGCGGCGGCGTCACCATGTGGATGCCCGAGATCTGCAAGGCGGAGGACGCCGGCGAGCACTTCACCTGGAACAGCTGGCACTGCAGCGGCGTCGACCGCAAGATCATCGGCAAGGGCATGGGCTACTTCATCCCCATGCGGTACTCCGAGCTGCCCCGCTTCTACCGGGACGGCAACGCCACCGTGGATGTGGCCATGATCCAGGTGGCCCCCATGGACAAGCACGGCAACTTCAGCTTCGCCCTGGCCACCTCCCACCTGGCCGATATGCTCTCCTGCGCCAAGAAGATCATCGTCGAGGTCAACAAGAACATGCCCGTGGTCTACAGCCTCACCGGCGGCGAGATCAACATCGCCGACGTGGACATGGTGGTGGAGGGGGAGGACTCCCCCGTGGCCCAGCTGGGCGCCGGCGGCGCCGCCAGCGAGGTGGACAAGGCCGTGGCCAACCTGGTGGTGCCCCAGATCCCCAACGGCGCCTGCCTGCAGCTGGGCATCGGCGCCATGCCCAGCACCATCGGCAGCCTGATCGCCCAGTCCGACCTGAAGGACCTGTCCGTGCACACCGAGATGTATGTGGACGGCTTTGTGGACATCGCCGCGGCGGGCAAGATCACCGGCCGGCACAAGGCCCTGGATAAGGGCCGCCAGGTGTTCGCCTTCGCCGCCGGCAGCCAGCGGATGTACGACTACATGGACCGCAACGCCGACGTGATGGGCGCCCCCGTGGACTACACCAACGATGTCCATGTGATCAGCCAGATCGACAACTTCATCTCCATCAACAACGCCATCGATCTGGACCTGTTCGGCCAGGTGAACGCCGAGTCCGCCGGCATCAAGCACATCTCCGGCACCGGCGGCCAGCTGGACTTCGTTATG
>CAVJLQ010000101.1:0-7157 GCA_963650435.1 Alloprevotella sp.
CCTTCAGCTCATAGCACAGCCGGGTACTGAGCTGCGCCGCCCCCCGCTCCAGGGCGTACACATCCATGGTGTACTGCCCCCGCAGATCGGGCAGCACCAGGATCAGCCAAAAGCTGTCCAGCCCCTTCTCCGCCATACATGCCAGCGCCGCGCACAGGTCCTCATAGATGGGGTAAAAGCGCTCCGCCGGGCAGGAGCGGTACAGCCCCGCCACAGCGGGCCTCTCCATCAGGGCCGTCATGGACGGGCTGCCCCAGTTCAGGGGGCCGGGGGCGCCCCGGGTGCTGTCGTCAAACAGCGCCCCGTCTATGTATCCCGGCTGTCCGGTGCACAAGAGCACTCCGCCGGTCTGCCCCCGAAAGCGGCCCACATCCCTGCGAAAGCCGTCCAGCACCTCCGGCGCCGCGGTCACGCTCATCTCGGCCACGCCGTCGTTCTCTCTTCGGGGCGGCGTGTCCGGCAGCAGATCCGCCGGGGCCTGAAGCCCCTCCTTCACATATTCCAGCACCGCCCGCAGCTTCTCGTCCATCCCGACTCCTCCGTATCCTCGGCGCCCCGGCCCGGGTGCCGCTGTGATCGCAAAGCCCCGCTCCCGGCTTGGCCGGAGCGGGGCTGAGTTTTACGCTTTATCCCACCTGGGGCTGGGTCTTTTCATCGGGGACGACCACGGTGCTGATGTCGGCGCCCACGCCGGACAGCTTGCCCACCAGGTCCTCATAGCCCCGCTCGATATAGCTCACGCCGTCCACCTCGGTGATCCCCCGGGCGGCCAGCCCGGCGATGACCATGGCGGCCCCAGCCCGCAGGTCGCAGGCGTGGATGGGGGCGCCGGTCAGGGCCTCCACCCCCTCGATCACCGCCACCTTGCCGTCCACCTGGATGTGGGCGCCCATGCGGCGCAGCTCATCCACATAGCGGTAGCGGCTGTCCCACACGCCCTCGGTGATCACGCTGGTGCCCTGTGCCTGACACAGAACGGCGGCGATCTGGGGCTGCATATCCGTGGGGAAGCCGGGGTAGGGCATGGTCTTGATGTTGGTGCGGCCGATGGGCCCGCCGCGGCGGACCCGGACGGCGTCGTCCAGCTCGTCCACCTCCACCCCCATCTCCACCAGCTTGGCGGTGATGCAGTCCAGGTGCTTGGGGATCACGTTGCGGATCAGCACGTCCCCCCCGGCGGCGGCCACGGCGGCCATATAGGTGCCCGCCTCGATCTGGTCGGGGATGATGGAGTAGCTCCCGCCGCCCAGGCGGTCTACCCCCCTGATCTTGATCACATCGGTGCCCGCGCCCATGATGTTGGCACCCATGGAGTTGAGGAAGTTGGCCAGATCCACGATATGGGGCTCTTTGGCGGCGTTCTCGATCACCGTCATCCCCTGGGCCAGGGCGGCGGCCAGCATGATGTTCATGGTGGCCCCCACGGAGACCACGTCCAGATACACCTGTCCCCCGGCCAGCCGGCCGCGGTCGGGCACCCGGGCGCACACCATGCCGCTGTGTACGTCCACTTCGGCCCCCATGGCCACAAAGCCCTTGATATGCTGGTCGATGGGCCGGGCGCCCAGGTCGCAGCCCCCGGGCAGGGGCACCTCGGCCCAGCCGAAGCGGCCCAGCAGCGCCCCCACCAGATAGTAGCTGGCGCGGATCTTCCGGGCCAGCTCATAGGGCACCTGGCGGTTGCGGATGCGGGAGCAGTCGATGTCCATGGTGGTGCGGTTCACCGTGCGCACGTCGGCCCCCAGCTCCTGCAGGATCTGCAGGATCAGGGTGACGTCGCTGATCTGGGGGATATTCTCGATGCGGCATGTTCCGTCCACCAGCAGGGCGGCGGGCAGGATGGCCACGGCGGCGTTTTTCGCGCCGCTGATCTCGATCTCACCGCGGAGGGGTTTGCCGCCGCGGATCACATATTTGTACAAGCAGAGCACCTTCCTTATGCGTCCCCAGCCGCCCCCGCCCTCTGGCGGCGGGCCCACGGCGGACCGGGACTTCTGATAAAGGTTATGAACAGCGGCGCGAAGCCGCGGGCGATCCTTTCATCTCCCCGCGCCCCATTTGAAAAAGGGCGCAGAAAACCGCATACATTATAACACCAGTATGCCCCGTTGGCAAACATTTTTATCTGCTGTTTCTGTTTATTTTTTGCGGCATCATTCCCGGTCTCCATCCTTCTCCTCCCGCCGGGCGCCGAACTCCTGCCGGGCCCGGGGGATCAGGTCCTTCAGACTGGCCTGCTCCTGCCGCTCCAGCAGGTCGCCGATCAGCTGGTTGGACACCAGAAAGCCCCTGGGGGTCAGCCGCCAGCGGCCCTCTTCGGTCAGCTCCGCCCAGCCCTGGGCCGCGTACTCCTCCAGCCGCCGACGGATGGGCTCGAAATCCAGGAAGAACTGCCGGCGGTACTCCCACTCCTCGATGCCCCGGGCGGTGCGCAGGCGCAGCATCAGATACTCGCTGCCCCGCTCGTTGGGGGGGATCAGATCGTCGCTGTCCAGCAGCTTGCCCCCCTTCAGCACGCCGGTGATATACCCCTCCAGGTCCCGCACGAAGGAGTACCGCCGCCCGCCGAAGTCGGAGTGCGCCCCGGGGCCGAAGCCGATATAGGGCCGGGTGAGCCAATAGCGCAGGTTGTGCCGGGACTGAAAGCCCGGCTTTGCGAAATTGGAGATCTCATACTGCTCGTACCCCGCCTGGGCCAGCCGCTCCACCGTCCACAGGTACAGGTCGGCCTGGGCGTCGTCGTCGGGCAGCGCCTCCCCCATGGCCACCCGCCGGGCCAGAGGGGTGCCCTCCTCCACCTTCAGCCCGTAGCAGGACAGGTGCTCCGGCTCCAGGGCCAGAACGTGCTCCACCGACTGCCGCCAGCTGTCCATGGTCTGCCCCGGCAGACCGTAGATCAGATCCAGGGACAGGTCACGGATCCCCGCCTTCCGGGCGGCAGCCACGGCGGCGTCCCCCTGCTCCACGGTGTGGATGCGGTGGACGGCGGCCAGCTCCGCCGGACAGGCGGACTGATACCCCAGGGACAGGCGGCCGATCCCCGCCCGGCGGAGATGGGTGAGCATTTTGGCGTCCACGCTGTCGGGGTTGGCCTCCATGGTGATCTCGGCGCCCTTCTCCACCTTGTAAAGCCTTTTTACCTCACGCAGCAGGTCTTTCATGCGTTTTTCGCCGAAATAGCTGGGGGTGCCCCCGCCGAAGTACACCGTGTCCACGGGGATGCCCCGGGCCAGGGGGGCGGTCTCCCTCAGATGGGCCAGCAGGGCCTTTTCGTAGTCGTCCATCCGCTCCTCCCGCCCGGCCAGGGAGTAGAAGTCGCAGTAGTCGCACTTGCTGCGGCAGAAGGGGATGTGGATATAGATGCCCAGCTTGTCCTTTGGAGCTGCCGGGGGGATGGGATCCTGTCTGCGTCCGAACATAGGCGCCTCCTGTTGCCCGCTGCCTTCCCAGAAGAGGCGGCAGGTAAAATTCGTGCTTTTATTATACACAGATCGCGGCGAAAAAGGAAGTCCTTGAGTCCGTCCCGCCCCCTGTGCTATACTTTTCCAAAAGAGAGGGGGCGGCAGTATGGCATGGGAGCCGCGGCGGCTGGAGCTGGCCGTCACGCCGGAGCTGGCCGGCATCCAGACAGACACCCTGCTGCGGCGGCACATGGGCCTGTCGGGCACGGTGATCCGGCGGATCAAATGGCTGGAGGACGGCATTCTGGCCGACGGCCAGCGGGTGACCACCCGGTACTGTCCCCGGGCGGGGCAGGTGCTGTCCGTCCGCCTGTCCGACCCGGAGCGGCGCAGCGGCATCGTCCCCGCCCCCGGCCCGCTGGACATCGTCTATGAGGATGAGGACATGATCGTGCTGAACAAGGCCGCGGGGGTGTCCGTCCACCCGGGGCCGGGGCACTTTTCCGATACGCTGGGTAATTTTTTGCTGTATTATTACGATTCCAAGGGGGATCCGTCGGATCTCCACCCGGTCCACCGCCTGGACCGGGGCACCACCGGCCTGCTGGCGGCGGCCAAGCACCCCCACGCCCAGGAGGTGCTGAAAAACCAGCTGCACACGGCGGACTTCCGCCGCACCTATCTGGCCGTCTGCGAAGGGGCGCCCCGGCCGGCCGAGGGGGTCATCGACGCACCTATGGGGCCGAAGCCCGGCTCCCTCATGGAGCAGCAGGTGCGCCCCGACGGCAAGGCCGCCCGCACCCGCTACCGGGTGCTGTCCGTCCACAATGGCCGGGCCCTGGTACAGCTGGAGCTGGACACCGGCCGCACCCACCAGATCAGGGTGCACATGGCCCACATGGGCCACCCCCTGACGGGGGATTTCCTCTACGGCACCGAGGACCGGGCGCTGATCCCCCGCCCGGCCCTCCACTCCGCCCAGCTGACCCTGCGGCAGCCTATCACCGGACAGGTCTTATCCTTTACGGTCCCTCTGCCCGAGGATATGCGGCAGCTGCTATAAAAGAGCACCTACCCCTTTTCGGCGGCAGGTGCTCTTTTTATGTCCCAGCTTGGGAAAGTGTTCCCGCGCTGTCATTGCGAACCAGTGACCGCTGTCACTGGTGTGGCAATCCGTTCTCCTATCCCCGGGAATACGGATTCCCACGCCAGTGTGCGCACTGGCTCGGAATGACAGACACCAAAACGACGCAGGAACATACAAGGAAATTGGGCGTTTATAGTCCGCTCAGGTCGAAGGGCGGGGTGTACTCCCGCTTGGCGCTGGTGCGCTCCTGGGTAAAGCCGTCCAGACCCAGGGCGTCCATATAATCCTGCACCGCCCGGATCTCCCCCCGGCGCAGCCTGCGGTCGATCTCCGGGAACTGGTCCGCCCGGCCATAGGGGGTGTACTGGCTCATCAGGGAGAACAGCACCGTCCCCTTTGGGAACTCCCGAGCCACCCAGTCCATCACCCGCTTGGCCCCCTCCGCCTGTCCCGGCAGCACCAGGTGGCGGATGATGACGCCCTTTTTCAGCAGGCCGTTTTCGTCAAAGACGCAGGGGCCGGTCTGCCCCACCATCTCCCGGATGGCTGCGGCTGCCACCTCCGGGTAGTCCGGGGCGGCGGAATACCGCCCCGCCGGGGCGCTGTCCAGATACTTCAGGTCGGGCAGATAGATGTCCACCTTGCCCACCAGGCTCTGTAAAGTAGAGACGCTGTCATATCCCCCGCTGTTGAACACCACGGGCACGGGCAGGGGCTGCTCCAGCACCTGGGCTACGATATGGGAGTAGTGGGTGGGGGTGACGAAGTTGATGTTGTGGGCCCCCTGGCCGATCAGCTCCAGGCAGATCTGCCGCAGGCGCTCCACCGTGACCGGCTTGCCCACGTCCCGGTGGCTGATCTCCTCGTTCTGGCAGAACACGCAGCCCAGGGAGCAGCCGGAGAAGAAGATGGTGCCCGACCCCCGGGTGCCGGAGATGGGCGGCTCCTCCCACTGGTGCAGGGCGGCCCGGGCCAGGACGGGCAGCTCCGGCATGCGGCAATAGCCCCGGCCCTCCGTCTCCGTGCGCAGGGCCCCGCAGCGGCGGGGGCACAGATCGCAGATCACAGCTTAAAACCTCCCCAGCCGCTCCAGCACGGCCCCGTAAAATCCCCGAAAGGCGCTGGGCAGGGCGTAGTCCCGCTCCAGCTCCCCCCGGTCGGCCCACACCCAGCCCTGGGGCAGCCCGGGGCCGTCCAGCTCCGCCGCGATGGCGGTCATGTTCCACTGGATGTGGGTGAAGATGTGCCGGGCGGTGCCCGCCCGCTCCGTTTTCACCGGGTGCAGATCCCAGCGGGACAGGTCGTCCCCGCCCACCGGCTCGTTGGGGTACTCCCACAGGCCGGCCAGCAGACCCTTGCCCGGCCGGCGGCGCAGGGCCACGCAGCCGTCGTAAAACAGCAGATAGACGGTGCGGTCCTCCTCCCGCCGGGGCTTTTTCGGGGCCTTGACGGGCAGTTCCCCCGTGCGGCCCTGCTGAAAGGCGGTGCAGAGATGGGCGGCGGGGCACTTTTCACACAGGGGCGCGCCGTTGGGCAGGCACACTGTGGCCCCCAGCTCCATCAGGGCCTGGTTGTAGTCCCCGGGGGCGTCCACGGGGATCGCCCGGGCCAGGGCCTCGGTCACCCGCTTCTTCATGGCCGGGGTGGAGATGTCCCCCCCGTCCCCGGTGATGCGGGCGATGACCCGCAGCACATTGCCGTCCACCGCCGGGGTGGGCAGGCCGAAAGCGATGGAGCCCACCGCCCCCGCCGTGTAGTCCCCCACGCCGGGCAGGGCGCGGATATCCTCATACCGCTCCGGAAAGCGGCCGCCGAAGTCGGACACGATCACCCGGGCGGCCTTCTGCAGATTCCGGGCCCGGCTGTAGTAGCCCAGCCCCTGCCACAGCTTCATCAGCCGCTCCTCGGGCACCTCCGCCAGGGCCTGCACGTCGGGCAGCTCCTCCAGAAAGCGGCGGTAGTAGTCCAGCACCGCCGCCACCCGGGTCTGCTGCAGCATGATCTCCGACACCCAGACGTGATAGGCCGTGGGCTTTTTCCGCCAGGGCAGGTCCCGGGCGTTCTCCCTGTACCACAGCAGCAGGGGCAGGGTCAGGTCACTGAGCTCCACCGGTCTTCAGTGCTCCCTCCAGAAAATCCACCATCTCCAGCACCAGGCCGGTGCAGTGCTCCCCCTTGGGGATGCCCTCCTCCTTGGCCTTGGCCAGCAGCTGGGCGCAGTCGATGCAGCCGTGCTTCTCCGCGAACTCCGCCATCAGGGCGGAGACCGTGGGCTGGGGCACTCCCGCCAGGCCCAGGGCCATCAGCGCCCCGGTGAGTGCGCCGCACACGCTGCCCCGGTGCATCCCGGCGCCGAAGGGGCCGCCCAGGCGGAAGGCCTCCTCCTCGGTCAGTCCGGCCTCCTGGGCAAAGGTGACCAGCACCGACTGGGCGCAGTTGAAGTGGATGTCTTTCCGCTCCCGCAGGGACTGTGCTTTTTCTTGCTTTGTCATGGTAAAAACTCCTTCTTTCTGTGTTCGCCCCCCTCCCAGGGGGCAAGACTTCAATTAAAAATATCCGGCGTCTCCGTAAACAGAGCCCGGACCCGGGCCAGCACCGCCCGGTCCTCCGGCCGGGACAGGGTGGGGTCCTCCTCCAGCAGTTCCCGGGCCGCCTGCTGTGCCTGATTC
>CAVJLQ010000102.1:0-12197 GCA_963650435.1 Alloprevotella sp.
TCTGCCCCAAAAAGCTGGCCCCGCAGGCCAGGGCCAGGACGGCGCCGATGGCGGAATTGCTCAGTCCGTGGGACAGCAGGAACACGCTGTTGTAGCAGTACAGACAGGCGTTGACCCCGAGGGCGGACGCCTGCATCAGACAGTAGGCCCCTGTGACTCTTGACATAGGGCGGTACCTCCCGTTTCAGAAAGAAATGTTCTGAAAATGGCTGCCATGGAGGGCTCGGCAGCTGCTCCAGTGGGTATGCGGGCCGGTGTCTTCTGTGTTTTGTTATACCGAGATCTTGCTGATCTCCGGCCAGGCAGTGAGGAAGGACACGGCCTCCTCATGGGTGATCGGGGTGCGCACGCGCACAGACAGCTCCAGGCGGATGTGGCTCTCGTTCCGGGTGATGCAGCTCTCGGCCACCTGGCCGCCGTGGTCGGCCAGCATGCGGTTGAAGGCGTCCAGCAGCTCCTGCCGGTTCTCCATCTCCACGGTGATCTCCTGGGAGGTGAGGACATCGCTGCCCACGGGGAAACGGTGCAGCAGCTCCTGCGCGATGACCAGGATCAGGGCTTCAAACAGGCCCACCCAGTACAGACCGGCGCCGATGGCCATGCCTACGGCGGAGGTGCCCCACATGCCGGCGGCGGTGGTCAGGCCGCGGATGGACACGCCGTTTTTGAAGATGACGCCCGCCCCGAGGAAGGAGATGCCGCTGACCACCTGAGAAGCGATGCGGGAGGCATCGGCTCCGCGGACGCCGACAGCCTCTGCCACGTCGCCAAAAGCGTATTTGGACAGGATCATAAACACCGCGGCGGCGCAGCTGATGATGCAGTGGGTGCGCACGCCAGCCTCCTTCTGCCGGCGGGTGCGCTCCAGCCCGATGATAATGCCCAGAATGGTAGCGAGAAGGATCCGAGCAAGAAATTCCAAATTATCCCAGACCGTCAACGACGCTTCCGGCAGATAGGGGGTCAAACCGTTCAACATGGGGGGCACTTCCTTTCGATATATGTCCGCACTGCGGGGGCGCAAAGCGCGGGGGAAACGACCCGATGGGAACCGATCGCTGCTGGTGCAAGGGGAGGTCAGAGGGGCCCGGCGGCCGTGCCGCAGAGCAGGCTTCCCTCCCGTCCGGTGACAGATACGGTGCGCAGCACATTGTGCAGGGGGACGGGACTGGTCACGGCCACCTCGGTGTACTGGGGGGCGTGGCCCACCCAGCGGCCGCCCCGCTCCTCCTCAAACAGGACGGGGACGCTCTGGCCGATCCACTGATCCAGATAGCGGTGCTCCATCGCCGCCGCCACGGCGGCGGCCCGGTGGGCGCGGTCCTCCTTCACAGCGTTGGGCTGCTGCCCGGGCAGCTTGTCCGCCGGGGTGCCGGGGCGCCGGGAGTAGGGGAAGATGTGCATGGCCGCGAACCGGCACTTTTGGATGAAGGACAGCGTCTGCTGGAACTCCTCCTCCGTCTCCCCGGGGAAGCCTACGATGAGGTCGGTGGTGATGGCCGGGGTCGAAAAGTGTTCATTCAGTGATTTTACGCTCTCATAATACCGAGCGGAGTCGTATTTTCGGTTCATCCGCTGCAGGACCGTGTCGCAGCCCGACTGCATGGACAGATGGAAGTGGGGACACAGCTGGGGCAGCCGGGCGGCCCGGCGGCAGAAGTCCTCCGTGATGGTCCGGGGCTCCAGCGAGCCAAGACGCAGACGCACCTCCGCCGGCAGGACGGCGCACAGCCCCTCCAGCAGGTCGATCAGCTCCGGGCGTCCGGGCAGGTCCTGCCCCCAGGAGGAGATCTCGATGCCAGTGAGCACGATCTCGTGATAGCCCTGCTCCGCCAGCTGCCGGGCCTGCTCCGCTGCCCGCTCCAGGGGCAGGGAGCGCACCCGGCCCCGGGCGTAGGGGATGATGCAGTAGGAGCAGAAGTTGACGCAGCCGTCTTCGATCTCCAGCATGGCCCGGGTGCGGCCCTCCAGGCCGCCGGCGGGCAGCTGCTCGAAGTCCAGGCGGCGGAAGGCGTCGTCCAGGGCGGTGATGGGCTGCCGCTCCCGGGCGGTGCGCTCCACCAGCTCCACGAAGCCCGTGCGGTCGCCGGTGCCGCCGATCAGGTCCACCCCCAGCTGCTCCACGTCGCCGGGATGGGTCTGGGGGTAGCAGCCGCACACGGCGATCACTGCGTCCGGCGCGGTCTTCCGGGCCCGGCGGATGATCTGCCGGGACTTCTTGTCGCTGACGGCGGTGACGGTGCAGGTGTTGATGAGATAGGCGTCCGCCTCCCCCTCAAAGGGGACCAGCTCGTGGCCCCGGGCGGTGAACAGCTGCTCCAGGGCCTGGGTCTCATACTGGTTCACCTTGCAGCCAAGCGTGTAGAAGGCGATCCTCATTTTTTGAAGCTGGGGACCACGGCAAAGAAGGTCAGCTCTCCGTCACTGTCGTTGATCACGCAGTGGTGCTTCCCCTCGGGGCAGTAGTGGCAGGTGCCGGGGGTCAGCGTCTCATACCCGCCCTCATACATGGCCTTGCCGGTGCCGGACAGGACGTATACGATCTCGCAGTCCCCCTCATGGGCGTGGGCGCCCACCTGGGCGCCGGGGGCCAGAGTCAGCAGCATGATCTTGGCCCTGCCGTCGTCAAAGGCGCGCATGGACAGCACTCCGCTGCCCCCACGGAAGCCCTCTACCTTTTTTTCCTCCATATGTTCAAAATCGATGATCATGATCTTTTCTCCTCCTGTGTTTTGTTTTCGTCCTCCGTCTCGTCCCGCAGGTCGGCCAGGGTCAGCTCCATCAGCTGCTCCTTGGTGGGGGCCTCCAGGGCGGCCACCCGGTCGGCCTGCCGGGCCACGGCCTTTTCAAAGAGATTGCGCACCTCCCGGGCATTGCCGAAGTTCTCGTCCCGGTTTTCAAACAGGTCGTTGAAGTCCTCTGCGGCCCATTTCTCCGCGTCCTCCGCCAGAGCGTAGCCGTTGCGTTTACACTGGGAGCGGAAGATCTCCATCAGCTGCGCGCCGGTGTAGTCCTCGAAGAAGAAGTACTTGTTGAACCGGGACTCCAGACCGGGGTTGGAGTGGATGAACTTCTCCATCAGGCCGGTGTAGCCCGCCACGATGACGATCAGGTCGTCCCGGTGGTCCTCCATGTTCTTCAGCAGGATCTCGATGGCCTCGTGGCCGAAGTCGTTGCCGTTCTCCTGGTTGACCAGGGAGTAGGCCTCGTCGATGAACAGCACGCCGCCCAGGGCCTTCTGCACCACCTCCTGGGTCTTGATGGCGGTCTGGCCCACAAAGCCGGCCACCAGGCCGGAACGGTCCACCTCCACCAGCTGGCCCTTGCTGAGCACGCCGATGGCGTAATAGATCTTGGCCAGCAGCCGGGCCACGGTGGTCTTGCCGGTGCCCGGGTTGCCCATGAACACCAGGTGCAGGGACATGGGGGCCACGGGCAGGCCCTGTTCCTGCCGCAGCTTGCGCACCTTCACCAGGTTGATCAGGCTCTTCACGTCCTTCTTCACCTGGTCCAGGCCGCACAGGCCGTCCAGCTCCGCCAGCACGTCCTCCAGCTTGGGGGGCGGCTCCGGCGCGGGCTCCTCCTCCGCCTTTTTCTCCTGGGCCTTGGCGGTGGGCTTCTGGGCGGCGGGGCCGTCGGGCGCTCTGGTGATGAACTCGTCCGCCCGCAGGGCGGGGCGGTCGCCCTTCAGGCCGTCCTTGTCGCACAGGGCGGCCAGGGTGTCGGCACAGGCGTTGATAAAGCCGGCCTCGCTCTCACTGACCACGCCGTCCACCGCCGCGAACAGCAGCAGCATCAGGGTCAGTGAGTCGGCAAAGCGGCGGGCCAGAACGGTGCCGTGCTGGCGGTCATACTGGCGCAGGCGGTCGAAGAACGCCGGGGGCTGGAACAGGTCGTAGTTGGCCACGCCGGTGGCCACCTCCCAGTACAGGGCGGCGGGGGAGGGGGAGCCGGCGGTGTAGATGGCGTTGTAGTACTCCACGTGCTCGGGCTGGATGCCGCTGGCACTGTCCGCCTGCCACACCCCCAGGGCGCAGCGGCGCATATATTCGTCCATCCCGCGGCTGACGGCCATGCGCAGGGTGGGGTCCGGGATCAGTCTGCGATAGGCGGTCACGGCCTCGCTGTACTGCTTATGTACCTCGCCGGCGGGCATGATGGTCTTCAAAGGGCGGCAGCTCCTTTCTGTCAACAGGGAAAGTTTAGGGGACCTTTATTTTAGCTATTATAGAAGGGTTTTGTGGAATGGTCAAGGAAAAGGGAGTGGAGGAACGAGGAAATTTGTAAACATTTTTCCTGGTCGGGATTTTTCGTTGACGGTGGGGCGTTTTCAGGCTACAATATAGGGTGACGCCGCCGACAGATCTCGACACAGTTTGACAGTCTGTACCGGCCGCCGTCTGATCCAAATCCAATGTCTCCGCCCCTGTGGGGCGGGACGATCTGATACAAGGTGGTGCATGTTCCTATGGCTGATCGCTCCGATCCCTCCCGCCGCGGCTCCGGCCCGGACCGCCGCAGCGACCTGATCCGCTGCGACAACTGCGGGGAGTATTATTCCGTTACCTATAAGCGCTGTCCCTTCTGCGACGAGCGGCCGGAGCGCCCCGGTCAGACCGGCGGCCGCCGGGTGGCCACCAACAAGCGGGGGGGCGGCTACGGCGGGGCGGTGAATCCCGTTCAGATCGCGCTGCTGATCCTGTCCTTTGTGCTGGTGGTGGCCGCGGCCTTTATCGTCATCAAGGCGGTGGCCCCCCTGTTCCATCAGGACCCGGCGGTAAGCCCTGGCGGCAGCTCCGTCTCCACCAGCCAGGGGGGGACCTCCTCCTCTTCCTCTGACGTCAGCACTCCTGCGGGCAGCATGGCGCTGGACCGCACGGAGCTGTCTCTGGCCGCGGGGGAGAGCGCGGTGCTCACCGTGACCCTGCCCGACGGGGCCCAGGGCGAGGTGACCTGGAGCAGCAGCAACACCGGCATCGCCGCGGTGGACGCCGGCGGCACCGTGACCAACACCAACGGGGGCTCCAGCGCGGCCAACGCCGTGATCACCGCCGCGTGGGGGGATCAGTCCGTGTCCTGTACCGTGACCTGTGCGGGCAGCGGCGCTGTGGTGGTGACCCCTGACCCCGCGCCCTCCGGCGGGACCATCGCCCCCAACACCCTGTGCGTCATCACCAATGCCGAGGGCGGCCTGCGCATCCGCTCCGGCCCCGGCACCTCCTACGACGTGCTGGTCAGCACCCAGAACGGCGCCTACGTCACCGTTCTGGAGGACGCGGGGGACGGCTGGTATAAGATCCAGTACACCGTTACCGGCGGCAGAAGCGCCGTGGGCTATCTGAAGCACGAGTATGTGACCCCCAAGTGATGGGGAAAGCATCGAAAAGAGAAAGCGGGGCTGTTTATGCGGTATGAGATCCAGGGCGAGCCTATGCCCGTGGTCGTCTGTCATTTGAACAACGGCGAGTCTATGGTCACCGAGAAGGGCTCTATG
Organism: Alloprevotella sp.; assembly: GCA_963650435.1. Taxonomy (GTDB): domain Bacteria; phylum Bacillota; class Clostridia; order Oscillospirales; family Oscillospiraceae; genus Lawsonibacter. The sequence continues at coordinate 5,495 of CAVJLQ010000102.1, forward strand.
GTCTGGATGACCGACGGGATGGAGATGCAGACCTCCGCCGGGGGCCTGGGCAAGGCCTTTGGCCGGATGTTCTCCGGCGAGTCCATGTTCCAGAACATCTACACCTGCCGGGCAGGACAGGGCATGATCGCCTTTGCCTCCAGCTTTCCCGGCTCCATCCGGGCGGTGGAGATCGCCCCCGACCGGCCGGTGATCTGCCAGAAGTCCGCCTTCCTGGCGGCGGAGCCCGGGGTGCAGCTGTCCGTATTCTTCCAGAAGAAGATGGGGGCCGGCTTCTTCGGCGGCGAGGGCTTTATCATGCAGAAGCTGTCCGGCCGGGGCATGGCCTTTCTGGAGATCGACGGCTCCGCCGTGGAGTACGACCTGGGCCCCGGCGAGCGGATGATCGTGGACACCGGCAACCTGGCCATGGTGGACGCCAGCTGCTCCATCAGCGTGGAGAGCGTGAAGGGCGTAAAGAACGTGCTCTTCGGCGGAGAGGGGCTGTTCAACACCGTGGTCACCGGCCCGGGGCGCATCGTGCTGCAGACCATGCCCATCAGCAATTTTGCCGGCGCCATTGCCGCCGTGCTGCCCCATAAGGACTGAGCGTGACCCTTTGCCCGCCGGCACCGCCTGTGCCGGCGGGCTTTTTGCCGCCTTTACAGGGAGATGGCCCGTCTTTGCTTGCTTTTGGCCGGAAAATAGGGTATGATAACGGGTGCGAGTGAAATGAGCAAAATTTCCCAATCTGTGAGGAGAAGGAGGAGCTGTCTTTTATGCGGGACGGTTTCATCAAAGTCGCCGCCGGCACGCCGGAGATCCGGGTGGCCGACTGCGCCTATAACGCCGGGCAGATCGTCGCCCTGATGAAGCAGGCGGAGGAGCGGCATGTGAAGGTGCTGGCCCTGCCCGAGCTGTGCGTCACGGGCTATACCTGCGGCGACCTGTTTTTACAGGACACCCTGCTGGACGGGGCCCTGGACGCCCTGCGCGCCATCATGGAGGCCACCCGGGAGTGTGAGGTGCTCACCGCCCTGGGGCTGCCCCTGCGCTCCATGAACAAGCTGTATAACTGCGCCGTGGTCATCCAGCGGGGGCAGGTGGTGGCCGTGGTGCCCAAGACCTATATCCCCAACTACGGGGAGTTCTACGAGAAGCGCTGGTTTGCCAGCGGGGCGGGCATGGAGGAGCACAGCTTCCCCGTCCGGGTGCCCGATCTGGAGGGGGAGTTCGGCCCGTGGATCGATATGTTCGGGGCCTGTCCCCTCATCAGCTGCCCCGATGTGCCCGGTCTGGTCATCGGCGTGGAGATCTGCGAGGACCTGTGGGCCGCCGACGCCCCCTCCCGCACTCTGGCGGAGCGGGGGGCCACCCTGATCCTGAACCTGTCCGCCAGCAACGAGGTGGTGGGCAAGGCCGACTACCGCCGCAGCCTGGTGTGTGGCCAGTCCGCCCGGCTCATGTGCGCCTATGTGTACGCCGACGCCGGCGAGGGGGAGTCCACCACCGACCTGGTGTTCGCGGGACACGATATGATCGCGGAAAACGGCGCCCTGCTGGCGGAGAGCCGGTTCACCACCGGCCTGACCGTCAGCGAGATCGACGTGCAGAAGCTGTGCTATGAGCGCCGACGGGTGACCACCTTCCCGAAAGCGGAGGACATCGGCTGGGGGGAGGCCCGCTTCACCGTGGAGGAGACTCCGCTGACCCGCACCTTCCCCGCCAACCCCTTTGTTCCCGCCGACCGGGGGGACCGGGAGGCCCGGTGCCAGGAGATCCTGAACATCGCCGCCAGCGGTCTGAAAAAGCGACTGGCCCACACCCACGCCAGGACGGCGGTGGTGGGCCTGTCCGGCGGCCTGGACTCCACCCTGGCTCTGCTGATCACCGCCCGGGCCATGGCTATGCTGGGCCGGCCTATGACGGACATCACCGCCATCACCATGCCCTGCTTCGGCACCACCAGCCGAACCAAGTCCAACGCCCAGCTGCTGGCCGAGCGCATCGGCACCGACTTCCGCACCATCGACATCGGCGAGGCGGTGAAGGTCCACTTCCGGGACATCGGCCAGGCTATGGACGACCTGTCCGTTACCTTTGAGAACGGCCAGGCCCGGGAGCGCACCCAGGTGCTCATGGATGTGGCCAATAAGCAGGGAGGCATGGTCATCGGCACCGGCGACCTGAGCGAGCTGGCCCTGGGCTGGGCCACCTATAACGGCGACCACATGTCCATGTACGGTGTGAACGCGGGCATCCCCAAGACTCTGGTGCGCCACCTGGTGGCCTACGAGGCCGACGCCGCCCAGGAGCGGGATCCCCAGCTGTCCGCCGTGCTGCGGGACATCCTGGACACCCCCGTCTCCCCGGAGCTGCTGCCCCCCAAGGAGGGGGAGATCGCCCAGAGGACGGAGGACCTGGTGGGGCCCTATGAGCTGCACGATTTCTTCCTGTTTTACGCCCTGCGGTACGGCTTCCCGCCCCGAAAGATCTTCCGGCTGGCCCGGCTGGCCCTGGGGGACCGCTACGACCGGGACACCCTGCTGAAGTGGCTGAAGAACTTCTACCGGCGCTTCTTCGCTCAGCAGTTCAAGCGCTCCTGTCTGCCCGACGGCCCCAAGGTGGGCTCTGTGACCCTGTCCCCCCGCGGTGACTGGCGCATGCCCAGTGACGCGGTGAATACCCTTTGGATGAATGAATTGGAGGCATTGAAGTAATCCCATGGATCTCTATTTAGACCTGTTCCTCACCTTTGCCAAGGTGGGCGTATGTACCTTCGGCGGCGGCTATGCCATGCTGCCCATCCTCCAGCGGGAGGTGGTAGAAAACAAGGGCTGGGCCACGGAGGAGGAGCTGACCGACTACTTCGCCATCGGCCAGTGCACCCCCGGCGTCATCGCCGTGAACACCGCCACCTTCATCGGCTACAAGTATAAGGGCATCATCGGCGGTATCCTGACCACCCTGGGCGTGGTGTTCCCCTCCATCGTCATCATCACCCTGATCGCCGCGTTCCTGTCCAACTTCGCCCACATCCCCGCCGTGCAGCACGCCCTGGCCGGGGTGAACGCCTGCGTGGTGGCCCTCATCGCCAGCAGCGTCATCAAGCTGGGCAAGTCCACCGTGAAGGACGGCCCCACCGTGTTCATCTATCTGCTGGTGCTGGCCCTGGCCGCGGGCAGCAGCCTGCTGGGCTTCTCCGGCGTGCTGGCCAAGCTGGCCTCCCCCGCCGCCCTGGTGGTCATCGCCGGTGTGCTGGGCCTGTGCGCCCGGCGCCTGCTGCCCAAGAAGCAGGGAGGTGAGGGGAAATGATCCTGCTGCGCCTGTTTTATGAGTTCTTCAAGACCGGCCTGTTCGCCGTGGGCGGCGGCATGGCCACCATCCCCTTCCTGCAGAACATCGGCGCCACCACCGGCTGGTTCACCGATGCCGACCTGACCACCATGATTGCCGTGTCCGAGTCCACACCCGGCCCCATCGGCGTGAACATGGCCACCTATGTGGGCTTTACCTGCGCCGGGGTGCCCGGCGCGGTGACGGCTACTCTGGGCCTGGTCGCCCCGTCCATCATCATTATCATCATCATCGCCGGCATGCTGAAGAAGTTCCGGCAGTCCAAGCTGGTGGACGACGTGTTCTACGGCCTGCGCCCCGCCTCCACCGCCCTGATCACCTCCGCCGGCCTGTCTGTGGCCCTGTCCATCTTCATCCTCGTGGGCGGCGCGGAGGAGCATACCTTCGGCGTCAACTGGATGTCTCTGATCCTGGCGGTGCTGGTGTTCGCCGCCATGCGGGTGCCCAAGCTGAAAAAGCTGCACCCCATCGTGTTCATCGGCGTGTCCGCCCTGATCGGGGTCCTGTTCCAGATGTAAAAGAACATATAAAAGACCGGCGGCCCTTTCTGAGAAGGGCCGCCGGTCTTATTCCACAGACCTCTCATCCCACGGGACGATCTCTCCCGTTTTCAGAGAGGGCTGGACCTGGATGATCCGCTGGTTTTCTGAGCCGCGGAAGCGCAGGCTCAGGTTCTTTTTCTCCGCCACAAAGGGGCCGTCCACCAGCACGTCCAGCTGCTCCAGCAGAGAGCGGCTGTGCACCCCCACCCGGCCCGCGGCCAGCTCCTCGAAGAGGTAGCCGGAGTAGCACCAGATGTTCAGCCCGGGATAGGCCGCCCGAGCCTGACGCACCAGATCCAGCACGGCGGCCTGGTTGTCGGGGTGGAAGGGCTCGCCCCCCAGCAGGGACAGGCCCTTGATGTAGGGCTTGGACAGGTCCCGGATGATCTCCTCTACCTGCTCCTGACCGAAGGGGTGCCCGTAGTGGAAGTCCCAGGCCTCCTCATTGAAGCAGTCTTTGCACCGGTGGGTGCAGCCGGAGACGAACAGAGAGACCCGGATGCCCGGGCCGTTGGCCACGTCGATGGGGCGGATGTCGGCGTAATACAATGGAATACAGCTCCTTTTGCTCCGCCCCCCGTGGATGGGACCGGGCGGTTCAGTTGCGGATCCTGCGGGCCTCTAAGTAGAAGCGCTTGTCCTGGGCCTCGCCCATGGAGAAGGTCTTGCGGGGCAGAACGCCGTCGTGGATGACGGTGGGGAACAGCTCCTCCTTGCCCATGGGGGGCAGCAGGAAGCCGATGGTGTCCCCCTGGGCGGACAGCTGCCGCACCACGTCCTCTCCGTGGATGTAGTCCACCCTGGCCCCCGGATGGGCGGCCAGATAGTCGTCCAGGAAGGACTGGAGGGTGCCCACGGGCAGGTTGGCGGCGGGGGAGGGGACGGTGATGTCGCCCTCGGCTCCGGCGTACAGGTAGTGCAGGACGTGGCCGGAGCCGGTGCCCTCGGCGGCGCCGGGGTAATGGCGCTTCAGGGCGTCCAGCAGCTGCTGGGGCTGCACGTCAAAGACCACCCGGTGGATGGGCTCGAACTCCAGAGATTCGTCGTGGAGGTCCACCAGCTCGCACAGGGCCCAGCGGGCGGGCAGCTCAGCCCACTTCTCCGGGGGCGTCAGCTTCTTCTGCCGCTCGTAGCACTCCTTGGCGGTGGCCAGGGAGTGGTTGCCGTCGCCCACGGCGAACAGCAGCACCGCCTCGTGGCCGTGCAGGCCGTACTTGGCCCGGAAGGCGCCGGGCTCCGCCAGGGCGCTCAGGGCATCGGCCACCTGGTCCAGCTGCCGCTGGCCCAGCTTCCAGCCGGCGATGTGGCCGCCGTGCTCCATCAGGTCAAAGTCATAGACTTGCTCCATCTCCTGCTTCTCAAAGGCCAGGGGCTGGATCACCGTCATCCCCGGGTCGTCGGCCAGCAGCATGATGTGGGGCAGCTCGATGGGGGCGTTCTTCCGCACGGCCACCCGGGGGGGGATGCGGGAGAGCACCGTGCCCTCGGTGGCCCGGACGGGGGCGGGGGAGCCGGGCTCGTAGTCATAGGCCTCCAGATCCACCATGCCCACCAGGCCCCGGCGGACCTTGCCGCAGTCCAGGGTGCGCTCCACATAGATCAGCGCCCCGGGCAGGGTGCGGAAGCGCCCCTCCCGCAGGTAGCGGGTCATGGTGTTGTTGATGTTCATAATGTCGCTGTCCACGTCGGGGCCCTCCAGACAGCTCTCCGGCAGGATCAGACGGAGGGCGGAGGGGGCGGGGCCTACCCGCTCCTCCACCCGCTGCCAGTATTCCGGCTGGGAGGTGTACTGGTCGCAGGCGACCACGCTCCACAGGGACAGGTCGCAGTCCTGGGGCAGCAGGATGTCCGCCGGGCGGAAGGGGAGAGAGTCGAACTTGCTCATAGCGCCCTCCTTTTTACAGGGCTGCCCGGATGGCGGACAGCAGATCGTCAAATTCCTCGTAGGCGGGGATCTGGGGGAAGTCGGCCTTGATCTTGTCCGTGCTCTTGAACAGGAAGCCCGCCTTGCTGGCCTGGATCATAGCCAGGTCGTTGAAGCTGTCCCCGGCGGCGATGGTCTCGAAGCCGCAGGACTGCAGGGCCTTCACCGTGGTCAGCTTGGACTTCTCGCACCGCATCTGATAGCCGGTGATCTCGCCGCTGTCGGCCACCTTCAGGGTGTTGCAGAAGATGGTGGGCCAGTTCAGCTTCTCCATCAGGGGCTTGGCGAACTGCTCGAAGGTGTCGCTGAGGATGACCACCTGGGTCTCCTGCCGCAGCTGGTCCAGGAACTCCTTGGCCCCGGGCAGGGGATCGATGGTGGCGATGACCTGCTGGATCTCCTTCAGGCCCAGGCCGTGCTCCTTCAAAATGGCCAGGCGGTACTGCATCAGCTTGTCATAGTCGGGCTCGTCCCGGGTGGTGCGGCGCAGCTGGGGGATGCCGCTGGCTTCGGCAAATGCGATCCAGATCTCGGGGACGAGGACCCCCTCCATATCCAGACAAACAACGTTCATACAGGTGCTCCTTCCTGCCCCGCGGGGCGGGTGATCTGTGTCTATCATATCAGCAGGAAAATAGAAAATCAACACCTGCCGGGGAAAATCACGCACAAATATCCACAAGTGGTGGGCACGAAAGAGGGTAGAACCCCTAAATGTTGTTGCCCGCCGGACAGAACGGGCGGATGTGTCCGCAACGAGCCGTTCCGCCCGGGCAGGCATAAAAAAGCAAGCCCCCGCGAAGCGGGGGCTTGCTGGCTGGTTTGTATTACTTGCCCTGATAGGCTTTGAAGAGGAAGGTGACGATCTGAGCGCGGGTGCAGTCGTCGCCCGAGCCGAACA
>CAVJLQ010000103.1:0-2613 GCA_963650435.1 Alloprevotella sp.
ATGGGCGGCCTGACGAAGGGCGTCACCACCCGGCAGATGGCCACCGCCTTCGCCGCCTTCCCCTCCGGGGGCATCTACCGCACCTCCCGCACCTACACCAAGGTGACCCACATAGTCAACGATGTGGAGGAGGTCCTGCTGGACAACGTCTCCACCCAGGAGCAGGCCGTCAAGCCCACCACCGCCTACTACATGAACTCCATGCTGTCGGGCGTGGTGTCCTCCGCCGGCACCGCCGGCTCCGCCCGCTTCAGCAGCTCTATGGACATCGCCGGTAAGACGGGCACCACCTCCAGCGCTTACGACCGCTGGTTCGTGGGCTACACCCCCTATTACACCGCCGCCGTCTGGACGGGCTACGAGTACAACGCCAAGATGTCCGGCCCCAACCGGGCCATCGCCATGTGGAAGCTGGTGATGGAGGAGGTCCACAAGGGTCTCAGCGCCAAAAAGTTCGCCGAGCCCGACGGGCTGACCACCGTGACCGTCTGCAAGGACAGCGGCCTGCTGGCCACCTCCTTCTGCGAGATGGATCCCCGGGGCAGCCAGGCCTTTACCGACCGGGTCTTCCGGGAGGACGCCCCTACCGAGTTCTGCACCACCCACACCCAGGAGTCGGTGATCACCGTCTGCAAGGCGGACCCCATCCTGAACGAGGACGGCAGCGAGACCGGCCTGTGGCACCTGGCCGGGGAGTTCTGCCCTGAGGACCAGCTGACCCAGATCTGCCTGGTGCAGTTTGACCGTACCCCCGTGGGGGATGCGGTGGCCGCCGACCAGCGCTACCTGTACTCCAGCGCGGAGTCTCTGGGGGCCTGCACCGTCCACGCCGCCCCGCCCGAGCCCGAGCTGCCGCCGGTCGATCCGGAGGATCCGGACGCCCCTGTCCAGCCCGACCCCGACCAGAGCCGCTTCCCCTTCGGCTTTGAACTGCCGTTCTGAGCTCCCGCGCAGCAAAAACAAAACCGCCCCCCGCAGGCATAGCCTGCGGGGGGCGATCTTCATCTTTTCGCGCTTCCCTCTCTTGCGGGGAAATATAAAGATCTATCCGTCTGCATGGGGCGCAGCGCCGCGGCACAGATCAGGTATCTTCGCCGCACCGAGCCGCCGAACATTCTCTCTGCCGCCAAAAGCAAAGCCATACCGCACCCACAAGGGACAGCACGCCCCAGGAGGCAAACATGGCTCCGAAACCCACACGCTCCACCACATATCCGTAGATATTGGCACTGATCCCGGCGCCGAGATAGGTAAAGAAATCCATCCAGCCAGCGACTTGGGACACATTCCCGCTCTTCTGAAACGACGAGGGAAACACGGCCAGAATGGAGTTGTTGATCACCTGCACTGATGCCGACAGCAGGCACAGCAGCGCTGCCGCTGCCACCGGATGCGCCCCGCCCACCGCCAGCGGCAGCGCAGCAAGGGCACAGACCAGAAAGGCGCAGATATTCACCATATCGGAGCTGCCGCCCGCCATGCGGTACAGGGCAGGGCTGACCAGTCTGCCCACCATTCCGGTGACCGGCACCAGAAAAATGAACAGCGGCAGGGACGCCGTGTCGATCCCATATGCAGCGGCGAAAAACAGCGCCACCCAGACGTTCAGGTTATCCTTTAAGACACCATGGAGCACAGCAGGGACCAGCATCCGCCTTACCTCCGGCTGGCAGATCGATCCGATCCGGGGCGCTCTGCCGCCGATCTCCTCTCCCTGTGGTATCCCACAGCGAAAGATCACCGCGTCAGCCGCCGTGACCGCAAGGCTCAAGCATCCAGGCAGAAAGAACGCCCAGCGCACCCCCATGCGGTCGATCACAAAAAAGGATACCGCCAGACCGGCCACATTTCCCACGCAGATGGCCGAGCCGAGGATGGATACCGCAGCCGTTTTTCTCTCCGGCGGCGTCTTGGCGCAGACCGTGCGCAGTACTGGGCCCCACAGCATGGACTGCGCATATCCGTTTATACCCCAAAGCAGGCAGAACACCGGAAAGGGCGGCAGCAGTCCCAAAAGCAAGTTGCTCAGACCGATCGTCAGCATCCCCGCAAAGATCGCGTGTCTTGGCTGAAAGCGGTCGCACATGGCCCCGTTGAACAGCCGTCCGCAGGCATAGACGATCAGGAACAGACTGCTGACGCCGCCCAACTGGCTCTCTGTCATCACCCCGGCGCTTCGCAGGCAGGGAGAGGCCGCCGTCAGGTTGAGCCGGGCCACATAAATGGAGGCATATGCCAGATAGCACAGGACAAACAAGCTTCGTCCCTGCCGCTTCATTTCGCTCACCTCTCACATCGTCGATCGCCGGAGGTTTTTCTATTTTCAGACTTACAGACTTACAGGTTGGCCTTCAGCTGCTCCACCCGGTCAGTGCGCTCCCAGGGCAGGTCGATGTCCGTGCGGCCGAAGTGGCCGTAGGCCGCGGTCTGGCGGTAGATGGGCCGGCGCAGGTCCAGGTCCCGGATGATGGCCGCGGGGCGCAGGTCAAAGGTCTTTTCCACCGCCTGCTCCAGAACGCCGTCGTCCACCTTGCCGGTGCCGAAGGTATCCACCCGGACAGATACGGGGTGGGCCACGCCGATGGCGTAAGCCAGCTGGATCTGGCACTTCTC
>CAVJLQ010000104.1:0-6293 GCA_963650435.1 Alloprevotella sp.
GCCGGGATGAGCTTCTGTGTATTGAGCGAAAAAGCCGAGCGAGCCTGCAGTGGTATCCAGTCCCATGATTTCTATATCGACTTCAAGAGAATCAAAAAGAGCCTGGAGAAAAATGGACAGACTCCCGGTTCCACACCTGTCAGCCTTGTCCTCGCGGTTCATGAGGCGGTCCGCATGATCCATGAAGAGGGTATCGAGAACGTCTTTGCCCGCCACCACGATCTGGCCTGCCGTACCCGTGCCGCCCTTCAGGCAATGGGATTCACTCTCTTTCCTGAAAACTGTCCTTACCGCAGTGACTCTCTTACAGTAGCGGCTCCGCCGGCAGGGATCGAGGTGGCCGAGCTGACCTCTCTGATGCAGAAAAAGTATCATATTCAAATCGGCAAAGGCCTTGGAGACTATGCAGATCAGAATATCCGGGTAGCGCATATGGGCTATTGTTACATCGAGGATATGCTGCAATGCATCGCTGTGATCGAAGCGTCCATGGTGGACCTGGGTCAAAAATGTCCGGCCGGCGCTGGACTGCGGGCTTTTATCGCCGGCGGTGCCGAATAACGGGGTGATCAAATGCTGGAACTAAATGACGTATTACAGGCCAGAGAACGAATCGAGCCTTACATCATACATACTCCCCTGCTCCGTATGCAGGCGCTGGACGAATATCTGGGCTGTCAGGTTTATTTGAAGCCGGAAATGTTTCAGAAGACCGGCTCGTTCAAGGTTCGCGGCGCCACCAGCCGCATGACCCTGCTGACGCCGCAGGAGCGTGAACACGGTGTAGTGACCGCATCCTCCGGCAACCATGCCAAGGCAATGGCCTATGCCGCAAAGCAGATGGGCATCCGCGCTACGGTAGTCATGCCAGAAGGGCCAAACCCCGCAAAGCTGGCCGGTATCCGTAAGCTGGGGGCCGATGTTTTGTTTCAGGGCACCCAGACCGGTGAGCGGGTGGCAAAGGCAAAGGAGCTCGTGGCCGAAAAGGGCTACACCCTGATCCACTCCCACGCCGACTTTTACGTACTGGCCGGTCAGGGCACCATTGCACTGGAGGTCCTGCAGGACGAGCCTGATATGGATGTGATCGTGACACCTGTAGGCGGCGGTGGTCTGATCTCGGGCGTATCCACTGCTGCAAAGGGACTAAAGCCGGATATTCGGGTATTCGGCGCAGAGCCGGTCAGCGCGCCGCGTTATGCAGAGAGCTTAGCCGCAGGCAAAGCACTGACCATTCCGACGCAATTTACCATCGCAGACGGAACACGGTGTAATCACGCAGATCCGGGCAATTTTGAGATCATCCGCAGACGAGTGGACGGACTTGTCTCTGCCAGTGAGGAGAGGATACGTCAGGCAATGGCTCTATGCATATCAGAAGCAAAGCTGGTAGCCGAGCCCTCCTCCGTCATGGGCATTGCCGCAGCCCTGGATGGACAGTTGCCTGTCCGGCCAGAGGACAAAGTGTGCTTTGTGTTGACGGGCGGAAACAACGACCTGTCCGTATTGATAAGCGCTTTGCAGAACGCCTGAGGAGGGGATCGACCGTGGGAAAAACTGTTGCGGAAAAAATCTTTTCTCTGCATTCCGGCGGTGATACCAAGGCCGGAGACGTGGTCATGGCACAGGTAGATGCCGCGATGTCCAATGATGCCTCCGGCCCGCTGACCATCGAGATCTTTCAAAAAATGGAAGCTGACCGCGTGCCGTATCCGGAGCGCATCACCTTTGTTTTAGACCACTATGTGCCCTGTCCTGACAGTAAAGTGGCCGTTCTCCAGCAGAGCGTTTATGATTTCGCTCACAAATATAAGATCGCTCTGCTGCCTGCTGGAGAGGGGATCGCACACCAGGTATTCGACGAACAGGGCTACGTCCGCCCCGGGCGCTTGGTGGTAGGCGGCGACTCCCATAGTACTACTTACGGCTATTTGAATTGCCTTGGTATTGGGATCGGTTCCTCCGACATGGCTATGGTGTTTCAAAGCGGAGAACTCTGGTTCAAGGTCCCCGAAACGCTGCGTATCGAATTTACAGGCAGACCTGGCCCCGGCATCGGCGGCAAGGAAGTAGCTCTGTGGCTGATCCGCATGCTGGGCGCCAATGGCGGGAACTATAAGGCCCTGGAGTTCGGCGGCGATGGGATGGTTTTTCTGTCCATGAACGATCGGCGCACTATCTGTAACATGATGGCCGAATGCTGCGCCAAATGTGCTGTGATGCCTTTTGATGCCGTAGCAGAGGAATACTGCCGGATGCGCGGACTGCCTACAGACGGTGCGGTGTCTCCTGACGAAGACGCCACTTATGAAGCGGTCTATACAGTTGACCTCTCCCTGATCGGGCACATGATCGCCTGTCCTCACGGGGTCGCCAATGGCGTCGATCTGAGCAAGTTGGCTGGAAAAACGGTGGATATGGTCCTGCTGGGCACTTGTACCAACGGACGTTTAGAAGATTTTCGGGCAGTATATGAACTGCTCAAACAAGTCCCTAACAGGAAATTTCAGGCTGAGACTCTGGTAGTGCCGGCCTCTCGCAGCATCTATATGTCCATGCTGGAGGAGGGGATCGCCGCAGAACTTCTGGTCCGAGGGGCCATGATCCTGACCCCCAGCTGCGGCCCCTGCTGCGGCAGCAGTCCCGGCGTTCCCAGAGACGGATTCACCGTGCTGTCCACAGCAAACCGCAACTTTCTGGGCAGAATGGGGAACACGAAAGCCAACATCTATCTTGGGTCTCCCGTAGTGGCCGCTGCGGCCGCTCTGACCGGAAAATTCACGGATCCAAAGGAGCTGATGCACCATGCTGCAATTTGAGGGAACCGCATTTTGCTTTGGTGACGACATCAACACAGATTACATCATTTCCTCCCGCCGCAAGCGGGATACATTGGATGTTGACGTACTGAAGCAGTATATCATGGAGGATATACGCCCCGGCTTTTACAGCGAACTGCACGGGCCGGCTATTCTGGTCGCTGGCAGGAACTTTGGGTGCGGCTCCGCCATGGAGGTTGCCGCACAGGTGGTTCGCGGCAACGGGATCCGTGTGATCCTGGCCAGATCCTTCGCTCGGAGCTATTACCGCAATGCCATCAACAATGGGATCCTGATCGTAGAGATGGATACCTCCGCGATCCGGGAGGGGGACCGTTTTCGGGTCACCATGGATGATCAGGGGGTCCTTGTAGAGGACCTGACCAGCGGCGTTTGCACCCGGGGTCCCGGCTTCCGAAAAGAGCTGGAGGATATCATCATCAGCGGCGGACTGATCCCATATGTCCGCCGTCAAAAACAAGAGAAGAAAGGGTGCTGACTTTGGAAGAAAAGCAGAAAAAACTGAGCCGTCAAAGCCTGCGCAAGACTTTGACCGGCCCCTCTCAAAGGGTCGCCATGGCTGTTGGCGTGGGATGGATGATTTTCCAGATCTTGGTCGCTGCCCAGATCATTTACATCGTGCCGCACAAGATCCGCATCGTCCATCTGGGCTGCGCCCTTGTGATGATCTTCTTGATGACGCCTTTTTTCCGCCGCAGCCGGCAAGACCGGATTGGCATCGCGGACTATCTGCTCGCGGCAGCGACGGCCGCTGTATTTACCGCCATGTTTGTACGCTATGACGCGCTGATCAAAATGGGCGGCCGCTGCGCAGATATCGACGTGTTTTTGGGCATCCTGGTGGTGCTGTTGATGTACGAAGGAGCGCGCCGGGTCGTAAGCCCAGGGCTGTCCGTCCTTTCGCTGATCATTCTGGCATATGCCTTCTTCGGGCAGCATCTGAGCGGCCTGTTGGCCACCAGCGGCTACTCCGTAAAACGCCTGATCAACCACCTAGTGCTGGGTGGCGAAGGCGTGTTCGGCTTTGCCCTGGGCGTTTCGGCCGAGACCATCGTGGTATTTGTGATCTTCGGCGCCATCCTTCAGGAAGTTGGAATTTCGGATTACTTCTATGACCTGGCCAATGCGATCGCAGGCAATTCCCGGGGCGGCCCTGCAAAGGTGGCAGTCATCTCCAGCAGTCTGATGGGTATGGTCAGCGGTGAGACATCTGCCAACGTGGCCACCACCGGCGCATTTACCATCCCCCTGATGAAACGCGTAGGTTATGATGAAAATTTCTCCGGTGCTGTGGAATGTGCCGCCTCTGCCGGCGGGCAGATACTCCCCCCTGTCATGGGCGCCACGGCGTTTATGCTGGCCGATACGCTGGGCATTCCGTATATCAAGCTGGCGCTTGCCGCTGTATTGCCCGCGTTTCTGTACTATGTCAGCGTATTCTCCACCGTACATTTCCGCGCCGTCCGCCTGGGCCTGGGGGGCAGCGGCGAAGTAAAGCGCGATTGGGGCGAGTTGCTCAAGCGTTCCTACCTGCTGCTGCCCATGGGGGGCATCGTGGTCCTCTTGGTCATGAACTATACACCCACCTTTGCGGCATTCTGGGGCGGTATCGTTACGGCGCTTGTTCTTTCTATGCTGAAAAAGGAGACCCGTCTGAACAAGGAAAAGCTGCTCAGCATCCTTTTCACTTCCGCTAAAACTGCTATGACCCTCGGAACAGCAACGGCCGTGGTGGGCATTGTAGTCGGCACCTTCTCTCTGACCGGCATCACTATGACCATCGCCCGCATCATTTTCCAGATCACCGGCGGTGTAAAGCTGCTGACTCTGTTCATGACCATGCTGGTGGCCATGATCCTGGGTATGGGCCTACCTACCTCTGCGGCCTATGTGCTCGCCAGCATCAGCGCTGCCCCCGCTCTGACCTTAGTCGGGATCAGCGATCTGTATGCTCATCTGTTTGTATTCTACTACGGCTGTATGTCCACCATCACCCCTCCTGTTGCAACAGGCGCTTACACTGCTGCAGGCCTGTCCGGCGGCAACCCCAATAAGATCGGTTTTATTTCTATGCGCCTTGCAGTGGCAGGATTTATCGTACCGTTTATCTTTATCTACACTCCTGATCTGCTGATCACCAGCGGGATCAACGTTGCAGCCACGATCTTCAGCTTCTTCGTCACCGGTGTCGGTCTTTTGTTCCTGTGTGCCGCCGTAGAAGGAGCGCTGCTTACCCCTGTCCGGCCTTACACCAGGGTCCTCTTTGCCGTGATCGCGCTGCTGCTGATTTGGCCCAGCGTTCCCGTTTCCCTGGTTGGGCTGGCCGTTGCCGCCGCACTGGTCGTTATCTCTGCTTTGCGGAAAAAGAATGGACCACAGCCGGCCTGATCCCCCTTCAGTATGCTTTGGCGCCCGCCCCCACAGGACGAGCCCTGAGATAGGAGACCCCAAAAAATATATGGAGGAACAGAACATGAAAAAACTACTTTCCCTGATCCTTGCAGCGGCTATGGCTCTCAGCCTTGCCGCCTGCGGCAAGACTGACGCCCCCTCCGGTGGCCAGAGTGGAGCAGTCTCCGGCAGCACCAGTCAGACCCAGCAGCCCTCCGGCGGTAAAACTCTCAGCATGGGCACTGCCAGCCTGGGCGGAAACTTTTTCACCATGGGTGCCGCAGCGGCTTCTGTGATCATGGACGGCACCGGTCTGGCTGTTACCGCGCAGGCCACCGGCGGCAGCGTTTATAACGTGGGTGCTGTAAATGACGGCGAACTGGACCTCGCTATGTCTCAGGCCAGCGCCGTTGCCTCCGGCTATCATGGCACTGATAGTTACGAGGGCGCTCCCACCGAGAATATCCGGACTCTGTACAACTTCAATGCGACCCCGATCCATATTCTGGTGAAAAAGTCTCTGGGGGCCAGCAATATCACAGATCTCGTAGGTGCCAAGTTTGAATGCTTGACCCCCGGTGATGGTGTCGAGCTGGCCACTATGAAGCTGCTGCCCCTGCTGGGACTGCCCCTGGAAAAGGTGACATTGGAGCACAGCGGCAGCCGTGTGCAGGCTTCCTCTCGCATGAAGACCGGCCAGGTGGACGCCATTCTGGACGCGACTGGCTGCGGCGCTGCCTGGATCGCAGATATCTATGGCGACGGTTCTGAGTGGACTCTGCTCAGCCTGACCGAGGATCAGATCAAAACGATCGTAGAGGCTGCCTCTGAGTATTCCCAGATGACTATCCCCGCCAATACCTACTCTGGCCAGACCGAGGATGTCGTCACTGTTGGCCTGTGGACCACGGTGTACTGCAACGCCAGCATGGATGACGATACTGCTTACGGCATCGTCAAGTCCGTAATGGAGAGCAAGGACGCCCTGGTCAAGGCCCACAGCTTCTACGCCGACCTGGCCCCCGAAAATGTGGTGGACGCCTGCATCGCTCCCCTCCACCC
>CAVJLQ010000104.1:6303-12242 GCA_963650435.1 Alloprevotella sp.
CCTCCACCCCGGCGCTGAGAAGTACTACAAGGAGATCGGCGTGCTGTAAGTCGATATTTTCTGGCGGGAGTGCGTTAGAAATAATGTGCTCCCGCCTTTTTGATCTTGCTGCCACATTTGACAGCCATGAGGTGACCGAAATGACAGTAATGGAAAAATGTGCCCAGTTGGGCATTCAAATCCCGGCAGCATGCAAGCCAGGCGGTACATTTGCGCCCCTGGTGCAGGTAGGTGAACTGGTATTCACCTCCGGACAAACTGCCAAAGTAAACGGTGTGCTCCAGTATGTGGGAAAAGTAGGCTGCGACCTGACCCTGGAGCAGGGGCAGGCTGCAGCCAAACTCTGCGTATGCAACTGTCTGGCCCTGCTGAATGACTTTGCCGGAGGGCTGGATCGGGTGGCGCGGATCGTCCGTGTCACCGGCTATGTAAACAGCGCCGTGATAGAGGCGGCTTCCCAGCTTCTGTATCAGATCTTCGGAGAACAGGGTCTGCACGCCAGAACATCCTTCGGCGTTGCGGAGTTGCCTGGCGGCTCTGCCTGCGAGATCGAGCTGGTCGCACAGATGCGTCCGTAAGATAGCCTAGAGCATGCCGGAGAAATAAAATTCCCTATTGAGAGGAGAACGAACCATGAAGATCATGGACTGCACCCTTCGTGACGGTGCAAATGTAGTGGGGAACGGTTTTTCCGCCGAATTGACGGAACTGATGCTGCGAGGGCTGACGGAAAACCACTACCCGATCATTGAGTTTGGCAACGCCAAAGGGATCGGAGCGAACAAAAAGGGCTTTCCCGCTCCGCTGACGGATGAGGAATATCTGCAACTGGCCCAACCTTTTTTAAATCGGGCTGAGATCGGCATGTTCCTGAACGCTAAACGTTATGAGCCGGAGAATGTAGAACTGGCCGCTCAATATGGACTGGCTTTTCTGCGCTGCGGCAGCGACGCAGGAGATGCACATTTGTATACGGACCAGATCCGCGATATCAAGGACCATGGAATAAAGGCTTATTTTTCTCAAATGAAGGCGTATATTATGCCGCCGGAAAAGCTGGCCGAAGAGGCTCGGCTGTTAGAGGACGCCGGTATCGACGAGATCACTCTGATGGATTCCGCCGGCTGTATGTTCCCGGAAGAGGTGAGCGCTGCAGTTGAAGCCATGAAGAAAGCCGTCAAAGTACCCATCGGCTTCCATTGTCACGCTAACATGGGCATGTGCGCAGCCAATGCCATGGCTGCCTGGCGCAGTGGAGCAGACATTCTGGACTGCGGGCTGCTGGGCATGGCCCGCAGCGCCGGCAATATGCCCACAGAACTGGCCACCGCACTGATGCAGAAGCAGGGGCAGTGCAGCGAGTTAGATCTCTACGGACTGCTCCACTATCTGGATCGAGAGCTGATCCCGGCCATGGAGCAGAACGGCTATACCACCATGCTCAAACCCAAGGACCTCATCCTGGGCTACAGCGGCTGTCACTCCGCATTCGTCAAAACCTTTACCGCAGTGGCAAAGGATACCGGTGTGGATCTCTATCGCCTGATCGTAGAGACTTCTGCACTCAACCGAAAAGATCCAGACGAAGCGCTCATGCGTCAGGTAGCCGCTTCACTGAAATGATCAAAAGACCGTGACATGCCGGCAGCATGTCACGGTCTTTTTTTGTTGCTTTTGGCCGTTCCCTCGTGGTATGATGGAAAAAACCGCCTTTTACAGATGGAACTCCAGCACCTGCTCGACGGAGAAGTCCTCGATCTGCAGGTAATACTCCGCGCAGTCCAGCAGGGCCTGCATGGGCAGGATGCCCACCACCTCGCTGCCCACCACCCGCACGCCGTAGCGCCGGGCCTCCATCTTCACCATCTCGAACACGGAGTAGAGGGAGCTTCTGGTGTAGTCCGTCAGATTCATGGTCACCTGGGCCAGATTCCGATCCTCTGACAGGATGCCCATGGCCTTGACGTAGTGCAGGCCGCCGCTGATATTCCGCACCCGCTTGCTGATCTCCCGGGCGATCTCCACGTTGGGGGTGTCCAGGTTGATATTGAAATACACCGTGGGCATCCGGGCGCCGATGGCGGTGGCCCCGCCGGTGGGGTGGATGGTATGGGGGCCGTAGTCGGGCACCCACATGGGGTCCTTCATCTTCTCCGCCAGCCCCTCGAACTGCCCCTTCCGGATGTTGGACAGCTCCCGCCGGTGTGGGGCGGTGGCCGACTGGTCATACAGGTAGAAGGGCTGGCCGAAGCGCTGGGCGGCCTCCCGGGCCACGTCGTTGGCCAGCTTGTCGCAGTCCCGGATGGTGCAGTTGCGCACCGGGATGAAGGGGATCACATCCGCGCAGCCGATGCGGGGGTGCTGCCCCTCGTGGCGGTTCATGTCGATCAGCTCCACGGCGCGGCCGATGGCCTCTACCATGGCCTGGCCCAGGGGCTGGGGCTCACCCACCACGGTGACCACACAGCGGTTGTGGTCGGGATCGGTGGAGTAGTCCAGCAGCTTGACCCCGGGCTTGGCCCGGAAGCAGTCCACGATCTTTTCCACCGTTTTCATGTCCCGCCCCTCGCTGAAGTTGGGGACGGACTGGATCAGTTTTTTGGTATCCATGGCGGCGCAGCTTCCTTTCTGCCGTGCTTCCCGGTCACGGCCTCCGTGTCACCATTATATAGGCTCCCGCGCCCCTTTTGCAACTGAAACCGCAGATTTTCTCTCTCTTACGAGGGAAACGCCCAGGAGGTGCTGTCTGATGCTGAAGATCACCATGTTCCAGACGCCGGCCATCGAGCTGGACGGCCAGCCGGTGGCCCTGCCCTTTAAGCGGGCAGAGGCCCTGCTGTACTATATGGTCGTGCGCCGCAGCGCCACCCGGCAGGAGCTGATCGCCCTGCTGTGGGAGAGCTGCGACGAGGCCACGGGGCTGAAAAACCTGCGCAATGCCCTGTACACCCTGAAAAAGAGCCTGGGGGGCGACTTTCTGCTGTCCCCCCAGAAGTCACTGGTCACTGTGAACAGCCAGTGGGAGCTGGACAGCGACTACGACCGCTTTGTGCGCCAGGGGGACTTCTCCGCCTACCGCGGCCCCTTCCTCCAGGGCTTCGGCGTCAAGCACGCCCTGAGCTTTGAGGAGTGGCTGGTGCGCACCCGGGAGAAGCTGCACGAGCAGTACCTGGGCCGCCTGTCCGACCTGGCCGAAGCGGCCAAGGCGCGGGGCGACCTGGAGGAGGCCGTGCGCCAGGCCCAGGAGTATCTGCGGGAGGACCCCTATGACGAGGAGACCGCCGTGTTCCTGATGACCTGCTACCAGGACATGCGCAAGTACAACAAGGCGGCCCAGGTGTACCAGCGGCTGAAGGAGCAGCTGTCCGAGGAGCTGGGCGCCGCCCCCATGGAAGACACCACCATGCTGTACTACCGCATCATGAACCAGTGGAACGACAGCACCCAGGGGGACGAGGAGACGGCCGACGTCCCCATCGGCCGGGAGGACGCCTATGCCCGCCTGCGGGCGGCGGTGAACTCCTTTGCCGCCGGCGAGACCCGCCGCTGCTCCCAGCTGCTGATCGGCGAGGGGGGCTCCGGCAAGAGCGAGCTGGTCAGCTACTTCCTGCGGGCCAACGACAAGGCGGAGCTGCTGACCATCCACTGCGACTGTCTGCCTGTGCGGGACTCCAACCCCCTGGCCCTGTGGGACCGGATCATGGTGGAGCTGTGGCAGTTCATCGAAAACGAGCAGATCGTCCTGCCCATGTATCTGCGGGCCCAGCTGGGGCAGAGCTTCTCCATCTTCCGGGAGGAGGGCGCCGCCCCCGCTCCCCTGTCGGAGAAGGCCCTGCGGCGGTATGACCAGAGCCTGGAGGACGCGGTGCTGCTGCTGTTCTCCGTGGTCACCCGCCGCCGCCGCACCCTGCTGGTCATCGAGGACCTGCAGTGGATGGGGGCGGACAGCCTGCGGCTGACCGACGCGGTGCTGCGCCGGCTGGAGGGGGGCGGCCTGATGGCCGTGCTCACCTGCCGGGACCACGCCCCGGAGAGCACCCTGCGCTGCCTGGACGAGCTGGAGGCCGACGGCCTGCTGCGCCGCCAGCGGCTGCACCCCCTGACCCTGAACGAGACCCAGCTCATGCTCTCCCGCCAGTTGGGGGAGGAGACGGCCCAAAAGCTGTCCGCCCAGTTCTACCGGGAGACGGGGGGCAACCTCTATCTGCTCAGCGAGCTGACCCGCTCCTACCGCCGGGGCGGCGACGTGGAGGCCATCCTGCGCTCTATGAGCGACGTGCTGATGGAGCGGCTGTCCGGCCTGTCTGACGGCGCGGTGCGGGTGGCGGAGCTGGTCTGCCTGTTCGACCGCCAGATCAACGCCGGGATCCTGCTGGAGCTGATGGACCGGGACGACCGCCAGCTGGCCGAGGGGCTGGACGCCCTGCTGCGCCGGGGCATCCTGGAGGAGCACCGGGAGGGACGCGACCCCGTCTACTGCTTCAGCCACCAGCGCATCCGCGAGCTGGTATACGACCGCATCCCCATAGAGCGGCGGCGGCTGCTGCACCGCCGGGCCGCCCAGCTGCTGGAGGAAGAGGGGGCGGCGGACAGCGGCGCCTGCCGCCGCCTGGCCCGGCACTTCGCCCTGGCCCAGCAGCCCCTCCAGTCCCTGATCTACCAGGTGCGCGCCCTTGAGCTGGAGAGCGCCCACCGCTTCGAGCCCTTCCCCCTGTCCGGCGAGGAGCAGACCTCTGAGCGCAGCGCCGGGCAGCTGCTGCAGGAGGCGGAGGAGTGCCGCGCCCGGCTGTCCCAGCTGCGGGAGCAGCAGGGCGGCCAGGCGGTGGACCGCCTGGAGAACCAGCTGCAGCTGATCCAGGGGCGCATCTTCCTGTTCCAGGGCGAGACAGAGCGGGCCGTCAGCCTGCTGGGCGGGCTGAGCGGCTCCGCCGACGAGCGGGACGCCGCCCCCATGGTGCAGGCGTGCTATCTGCTGGCCAGCAGCGCCATCTTCCGGCAGGAGCCGGAGCTGGCCGAGCGCTACACCGCCACCGGAGCCCGGCTGCTGAGCCGGGGGAGAGATGCCGCCGCCCAGGCCCGCTTCCAGCGGCTGCGGGGCAGCTGCTTCTGTCTGCGGGGGGAGTATGACAAGGCGGAGTATTACCTGCACGAGGCGCTGGAGACCCTGGAAAAGCTGCCCCAGACCCCGGGCGTGCGGGTGCAGCTGGCCGCCGCCTGGTGCGACACCGGCCGCATCCGCCGGCAGAAAAACGACTACGCCCAGGCGTGCAGCTGCTACAAGCGCGCCCTTGCCCTGCTGGCCGACGGCGACTGGCCCGGCAAGGTGTGGATCTGTGTCCACTACGGCCGGGCGGCCTTCCTGCTGGAGGACCACGAGCTGGCCCGGCAGCTGTTCCGCCAGGGCTGGGACCACGCCCGGCACACCGGCGAGCTGTGGGGCCGGGCCGCCGCCGCGGCCTATACCGCCTATTACCAGGCCCAGGACGACGACTGGGACGGCTGCGCGGCCAGTCTGGGCGACGCGGTGGACAGCCAGAAAAAGCTGGCCTCCCCCCTGGAGGGGGTCATCCTCAACTTCGCCCAGATGCACATCCGCCTGCGGCTGGAGCTGGAGCAGATGAAGGACCCGGCGCTGGAAAAGCTGCTGCCCTACTCCCCCGAGAGCTACGCCCGCCAGGGCATCCGCTCTCTGCCCGGGGTGCCCGACGTGTACGAGGCCACCCTGCTGGCCGACAGCCTGCGCAGCAACATCTCCTCCCGCCAGCGCTACCGCGCCAGCGAGCTGTACAGCAAGAACAAGCACTTTATGGCGGAATGAGCGGGGCCTGTTTGGCCGCGTCCTCAAAAGAAAGCATAGCCCCTGCGCCCTGCTTTTGTCAGCGAAGGGCCGCAGACAGCGCGCCCCCCGCAGATGTGGTCCGCGGGGGGCGCATCCATGT
>CAVJLQ010000104.1:12252-14562 GCA_963650435.1 Alloprevotella sp.
GAATTAGACGCTTTTTTGACACATGATCTGTCCCCACGGCCGGTATTTTCAGGCGCTGCGGGCGGCCCGCCCCGTCCCGGGATGGGCCGCCCGCTCCGTTTTTTTCGGTGCCGTCCCCCCTTTTGCGCGCCCTGCCGACAAAATTAGACGTTTCTTAGATACCCCTTATCTATACTGGACGTTGCAAGGGGCCAATAGGCCCCGAGATAGGGGCGGCACTTCCCCGACGGCCGCGGGGGACGCCGCAAGTGAGAAAAGAAATAGGAGGGAATCATTCAATGTCATTTGAAATGGTAGAAAACGTATTTACCATCAAGGCCAATATGGTAATGACCCTGGCAATGGCGGCAGTGCTGCTGCTGATCGGCTACTTCATCCGTAACCGCGTCAAGTTCTTCAGCCACTACTGCATCCCCGCCCCCGTGATCGGCGGTTTCCTGTTCATGTTCATCACCTTCGCCGGCCATCAGACCGGCAGCTTCACCTTCAGCTTTACCAACACCTTCCAGTCCCCCTTCATGCTGGCTTTCTTCACCACCGTGGGTCTGGGCGCCAGCGTTAAGCTGCTGAAGAAGGGCGGCGTGATGCTGGTCATCTACTGGCTGCTGGCCGGTATCATCTCCATCATCCAGAACGCTCTGGCCATCGGCGTGGGTTCTGCTGTAGGCGTGCCCGCTCCTTACGCTCTGCTGTGCGGCGCTATCACCATGATCGGCGGCCACGGCGCTGGTGCCGCTTACGGCGAGACCTTCCAGACCATGGGTTACAGCGCCGGCATGACCGTGGGCGCTGCCGCCGCCACCTTCGGCCTGATCTCCGGCGTCATGATGGGCGGCCCTCTGGCCCGCTTCATGATCGAGAAGAACGGCCTGAAGCCCGAAGAGGACAACACCTCCTATAAGGAAGTTGAGAGCATCAACGCCGCCAACGGCGAGAAGCTGTCCGCCCTGGACATCATCAAGAACGTGTCCGCCATCATTGTCTGCATGGCCCTGGGTCAGGTCGTCTCCGGCTGGATCGGCAAGCTGATCGACATGAGCTTCCCCGAGTACGTGGGCGCTATGTTCGTTGCTATGATCCTGCGCAACCTGAACGACAAGTTCAACTTCTATAAGTTCAGCTTTACTCTGGTGGACGGCATCGGCGACGTGATGCTGAACCTCTACCTGTCTCTGGCTATGATGACTCTGGCTCTGTGGGAGCTGACCGACCTGATGGGCGGCATGCTCATCATCCTGCTGCTGCAGGTCGTGGTCATGGCTCTGTACGCCTACTTCATCGTGTTCCGTGTTCTGGGCAAGAACTACGACGCCGCTGTCATGTGCTCCGGCCTGTGCGGCCACGGCCTGGGCGCCACTCCCACCGCCATCGTGAACATGACCGCTGTCACCGAGAAGTACGGTATGTCCCGCCGGGCCTTCATGATCGTGCCCATCGTCGGCGCCTTCCTGGTGGACATCATCTATCAGCCCCAGACCATCGCCTTCATCAAGTTCTTCGTGCCCGCCTTCACCGGCTGAGCCTGAACTGCATTACATCAATAAACCCCGTCTCCCTTTCATGGCTCCCGCCCCCGGCCGGGGCGGGGGTCAAATAAAAGGAGACAGGAGATCCTAAACCCAACAACACTAATAGGAGGAAAAATTTATGGCTACCAAGCTTGTCGAGTGCATCCCCAATTTCAGCTGCTCCAAGGAGAAGGACGAGGCCGCCTATAACGCCCTGGTGGAAGTCGCCAAGAGCGTGCCCGGCTGCACCCTGTTCGACGCCCAGACCGACGGCAACCACAACCGCTGCGTGTTCACCCTGCTGGGCGACCCCGCCGCCGTTGAGGAGTGCGCCTTCCAGCTGACCAAGAAGGCCGCCGAGGTCATCGACATGAACAAGCATCACGGCGAGCACTCCCGTATGGGCGCCACCGACGTGATCCCCTTCGTGCCCACCATGAACATGAGCGTGGAGGAGTGTGTTGAGATCACCAAGCGTCTGGGCCAGCGCATCTGGGACGAGTTGAAGATCCCCTCCTTCCTGTACGAGGACTCCGCCACCCGTCCCGAGCGCCGCAACCTGGCTACCTGCCGCAAGGGCCAGTTCGAGGGCATGCCCGAGAAGCTGCTGCAGCCCGAGTGGGCCCCCGACTTCGGCGAGCGGAAGATCCACCCCACCGCCGGCATCACCGCCATCGGCGCCCGTATGCCTCTGGTGGCCTTCAACGTCAACCTGGCCACCTCTGACGTGAACATCGCCAAGAAGATTGCCAAGGTCATCCGCGGCTCCTCCGGCGGCTTCCGCAGCTGCAAGGCCATGGGC
>CAVJLQ010000105.1:0-2039 GCA_963650435.1 Alloprevotella sp.
CTGTCGAGCGAAGCGAGACTGATGAGGGGGCAAACGGTAGAACGCCGGGCGGATGATATCCGCCCCTACAAAGCATTACGCATATCATCCGCCCGGGGGTCATAGGGGGGTACCCCCTATACACCTAAAAAGGGTGGGTCTCTAAAACGGATCACCCCAAGGAGGTTTCCATATGACAGACCGATCTAAGATCCGCAATTTTTCTATCATCGCCCATATCGACCACGGCAAATCCACCCTGTCCGACCGGCTGATCGAGCAGTGCCACGCCGTGGAGCAGCGGCAGATGGAGAGCCAGCTGCTGGACAACATGGACCTGGAGCGGGAGCGGGGCATCACCATCAAGGCCCGGGCGGTGCGTCTGGAGTATCAGGCCCAGGACGGCCAGACCTATCACCTGAACCTGATCGACACCCCGGGCCATGTGGACTTCAACTACGAGGTCTCCCGCTCCCTGGCCGCCTGCGACGGCGCGGTGCTCATCGTGGACGCCAGCCAGGGCATCGAGGCCCAGACCCTGGCCAACACCTATCTGGCCATGGAGCACGACCTGGAGATCCTGCCCGTGATCAACAAGATCGACCTGCCCGCCGCCGACCCCCAGCGGGTGAAGGACGAGATCGAGAACATCCTGGCCCTGCCCGCCCAGGACGCCCCGGAGATCTCCGCCAAAATGGGCATCAACATCCCCGCCGTGCTGGAGGACATCGTGCAGAACATCCCCGCCCCCCAGGGGGACGCCGACGCCCCCCTGAAGGCCCTGGTGTTCGACAGCCAGTACGACCCCTATGTGGGCGTGATCGTCTACTTCCGCATCATGGAGGGCACCCTGAAGAAGGGCATGGCCGTGCAGATGATGTCCACCGGCAGCCAGTTCCAGGTGCTGGACTGCGGCTATCTCCGCCCCCTGGGGATGGAGTCCGCCCCCACCCTGTCCGCCGGCGAGGTGGGCTGGTTCACCGCCTCCATCAAAAACGTGAAGGACACCCGGGTGGGCGACACCATCACCGGCGCGGAGCGCCCGGCGGCGGAGCCTCTGCCCGGCTACCGCCCGGCCCAGGCCATGGTGTACTGCGGCATCTACACCGAGGACGGCAGCAAGTACCCCGACCTGCGGGACGCGCTGGAGAAGCTGCAGCTCAACGACGCCAGCCTGACCTTCGAGCCGGAGAGCTCCGTGGCGCTGGGCTTCGGCTTCCGCTGCGGCTTTTTGGGAATGCTCCACATGGAGATCATCCAGGAGCGGCTGGAGCGGGAGTTCGACCTGGACCTGGTGACCACGCTGCCCTCCGTGATCTACGAGGTCACAAAGACCGACGGCACCGTGGTCCGGGTAGATAACCCCCACAACTACCCAGACCCCGGCTCCATCGCCGAGGCCCGGGAGCCCTTCGCCAAGGTGACCATCATCACCCCGCCGGACTATGTGGGCAACATCATGCCCATGTGTCAGGACCGCCGGGGGGTGTTCAAGGACATGCAGTATCTGGACACCAACCTGGTGGAGCTGCACTACTCCATGCCCATCGGGGAGATCATCTACGACTTCTTCGACGCCCTGAAGGCCCGCACCAAGGGCTACGCCAGCCTGGACTACGAGCTGGAGGGCTACGAGAAGAGCGACCTGGTGAAGGTGGACCTGCTGCTCAACGGCGACCAGGTGGACGCCCTGTCCTTCATCGTCCACCGGGAGAAGGCCTACGCCCGGGCCCGGCGGATCTGTGAAAAGCTGAAGGAGAACATCCCCCGCCAGCTGTTCGAGGTGCCCGTGCAGGCCGCCATCGGCGGCAAGATCATCGCCCGGGAGACGGTGAAGGCCATGCGCAAGGACGTGCTGGCCAAGTGCTACGGCGGCGACATCACCCGGAAGAAGAAGCTGCTGGAGAAGCAGAAAGAGGGCAAGAAAAAGATGCGCACCCTGGGCACGGTGCAGCTGCCCACCGAGGCGTTTATGGCGGTGCTCAAACTGGACGAGGAGTGATCCCACCCAAACGGCAGCCCAGCGCAGCGGGTGCCGTTTGGAGAGGAGACGCAAGGGA
>CAVJLQ010000106.1:0-3223 GCA_963650435.1 Alloprevotella sp.
GCGCGGCCCCGCCGGCCAGGCTCTCTTGCGGCTGATTTTATGCTGTCTGAACCGGCGGAGCCGCCCCGTCCGCCGGACTGAAACCGCTGGCGCCCAAGGCGCCGGGCCCGGGGCAGCCCAAACTCTGAAATTTGGAGGTGTACCCAAAGGGAATGTTACCTTATATCATTGGAGCCATCATTGGCCTGATCATCGGCGCGGCCCTGGTCTATGTCTTCGGCGTGTTGCGGGAGCGCAAGCAGGCGGACGAGGACCTGAACTCCGCCAAGAACCAGGCCAAGCAGATCGTCAACGACGCCTATAAGAGCGCCGAGGGCAAGAAGCGCGAGGCCCTGCTGGAGGCCAAGGAGGAGATCCTGAAGGCCAAGAACGACCACGAGCGCGAGGTGCGGGAGCGCCGCGCCGAGCTGCAGCGCCAGGAGCACCGCCTGCAGCAGAAGGAAGAGAACCTGGACCGCAAGACCGAGAACATGGAGAAGCGGGAGGAGCAGCTGGCCGCCAAGCTGCTGCGTCTGGACGAGACCCAGGCCGAGACGGAGCGGCTGAAGCAGGAGCAGGTGGAGGCGCTGGAGCGCATCTCCGGCTTTACCAGCGAGGAGGCCAAGCGCTACCTGCTGGACCAGCTGGAGGCCGACGTGACCCACGAGTCCGCCATGAAGATCAAGGAGATCGAGGCCCGCTGCAAGGAAGAGGCCGACACCAAGGCCCGGGAGATCGTCTCGCTGGCCATCCAGCGCTGCGCCGCCGACCATGTGGCCGAGGCCACCGTGTCTGTGGTGCCCCTGCCCAATGACGAGATGAAGGGCCGCATCATCGGCCGCGAGGGCCGCAACATCCGCACTCTGGAGACCCTGACCGGTGTGGATCTGATCATCGACGACACGCCCGAGGCGATCACCGTCTCCTGCTTCGACCCCGTCCGCCGGGAGATCGCCCGGCTGGCCCTGGAGAAGCTGATCCTGGACGGCCGCATCCACCCCGCCCGCATCGAGGAGATGGTGGAGAAGGCCAAGCGGGAGGTGGACGCCACCATCAAGGCCGAGGGCGAGCGCGCCATCTTCGAGACCAACGTCCACGGCCTGCACCCCGAGCTGGTGAAGCTGCTGGGCCGCATGCGCTACCGCACCAGCTACGGCCAGAACGTGCTGAACCACTCCATCGAGGTGTCCCATCTGGCCGGCCTGCTGGCCGCCGAGATCGGCGCCAACGTGACCGAGGCCAAGCGCGCCGGCCTGCTGCACGACCTGGGCAAGGCCATCGACCACGAGGTGGAGGGCTCCCATGTGCAGATCGGCGTGGAGCTGGCCCGGAAGTACCGGGAGAGCGAGAACATCATCCACGCCATCGCCGCCCACCACAACGACATCGAGCCCAAGACCATCGTCGCCTGCCTGGTCCAGGCCGCCGACGCCATCTCCGCCGCCCGCCCCGGCGCCCGGCGGGAGAATCTGGAGAACTATATCAAGCGGCTGGAGACCCTGGAGGAGATCACCTCCTCCTTCCCCGGCGTGGAGAAGTCCTACGCCATCCAGGCCGGCCGCGAGGTGCGGATCATGGTCAAGCCCGAGCAGGTCAGCGAGGACCAGATGGTGCTGCTGGCCCGGGACATCGCCAAGAAGATCGAGGAGGAGCTGGAGTACCCCGGCCAGATCAAGGTCAACCTGCTGCGGGAGACCAAGGCCGTGGAATACGCCAAGTAAGTCCCGAAAGACAAATAAGCCCCCGTCCGCCGCTTCCCCAGCGGCAGACGGGGGCTTTTTGTGTGTCAGGCGGCCATTTTCAAAGCCTTCCCCACTCGGGGGGGGAGGTGGCCCGCAGGACCGGATGAGGGGGCGCACGGTAGAACATCGGGCGGATGTTCTCATCGGCCCGATCCGGCAAGGGCAGAGCCCTTGCCCTACGGAACGTTCTATCCATCGTGTGTAGGGCGCGACGACCCGGCGCATAGAGATGCAAAATGCGGCATTGAGATCCGCCTGCCGTTCACTCCACCGCCACCACGGTGAGCACATCCCCCGCCACCCGGAATTTGACCTCCAGCCCGGCGAAGGCCATGGCGTAGATTCGCTCCGGGTCGTTTTGATACTGGGGCCGGGGGTCCTGGGCCAATACGCCGGTCAGGGCGGCCCGCTTCCCCTCCGGCACCCGGGCGAGCAGCTCCGGCGGGAACTCCACCGCCAGGTCGGCCCCCTTGGGCACGGCGGCAAAGCCGCCCACCGCCTCCGGCTTACAGTCGGCATAGGGCAGATAGGGCTTGATGTCCAGAATGGGGGTGCCGTCCAGCAGGTCGGCCCCGCTCACCCGCAGCACCGGCCCCTCCGGGCCGGACAGCTCCACCCCCTCCAGCCGGACGCAGGACAGGCCGATGGGGCTGGGCCGGAAGGGGGAGCGGGTGGCGAACACCCCCATGCGCCGGTTGCCCCCCAGGCGGGGCGGGCGCACCGTGGGGGACCACTGCTGCCGCCGGGCCTGAGAGAACTCCCAGATCAGCCACAGGTGGGAGAAGCCCTCCAGCCCCCGCAGGGCGTCGGGGTTCCGGAACTCCGGGACAAAGACCACGGTGGACTGCAGGGCGTCCACCAGGCCGCTCTGGCGGGGGATGCCGAATTTGGTGGGGAGATCGCCGCGCAGGTGGGCGATCACGGTCATGTCAACGGACTGCATAGGGCCGCTCCTTCTTCCATCCCGTTCAAAAAGGGAGGTGAAAAATTTCCTTCATTATACCACGGTTTTACAGGAAAGTGGGCAAAAATATGGGGGCATTTGGGCGAAAACTGGAAGGGGAAAGGGGGCGCCCTGGGGCGTCCGGCGATCTGCCCAAAAATACTCAGGCAAGTCATAACATTTTTCTTGCAATTTTGAAGGGGTTATGTTACAATATGTTCACAAACCACTTTCTCGGTTTGAGGGGTGTGTCATCACATGTTAATGGGAGAGTTCAAACAGGAGATCCTGCGCATCAACAACAAGGCCAATATGGAGGCGTTCAAGCAGGGACTGCTGTCCCAGCGGGTGGATGTGTTCCGCAACGAGGTGGTCATCACCGCCAAAAACCGCCGGGTGAACGTTCTGGCTTACGACGCCCTGGATCCGCAGACCACCGAGATGATGGACCGCGCATTGATCCGGCGCCACAAGAAGATCTTTATTCAGATGATGCAGGACGAGCTGGGCGTGAAGGTGCTCTCCCACCTGAAGGATTACGACCCCGAGCTGGAGATCT
>CAVJLQ010000106.1:3274-4759 GCA_963650435.1 Alloprevotella sp.
GAGCTGCTGCCGGAGCTGACCCTCCGCCGGACCGACTGAGGCGGAGACAACTGAATATGTGGGCGAGCACAGAGTTCTGCACTTTTTGCGAGGGGGGACGCGGATGGAGATCCCGTCAGCCGATCCCGGCGCAGAAGAACGGACCCTATGAAAGCTGTAATTGACCGCAAAACAGGAAGAAAAGGGGATACCTTTTCCGCTGTTTTGCGGTTTTTTGCGTCTTTCGCCCCGGAAAAATGTCTGTATGCGTGGCCCCCTCACGCTGATAGAGAATATGTCAATGGGAAGCAGACCCAAATGATCGTGAAAAAGGAGAAGTGAACCGACTATGGCAAAGGTAAAGGATGTCCTTCAGGCCCTTGACGACCTGACCAACGGCCGCTGCGTCAAAAGCCCCGCCGACTGGGCCTCCGGCAAGAATCCCTGGGTGGTCATCAAGTCCTCCAACATCCCCGGCAAGAGCTGTATGGAGCTGCCCGGCCTGGTGTGGGGCGACCCGGAGATGGAGGTCAAGAAGATCGCCATCTGCATGACCATGACCGAGAGCGTGATCGAGCTGGCCGCCGCCACCGGCGTGGACGCCATCATCGCCCACCACCCCGCCTGCGACGCCTCCAACTCCGGCGGCGTTCTGATGAAGACCTATCTGGGCCTTTATAACCTGGCCTTCTTCGAGCTGCACGAGGCTCTCCACGGCACCCACCCCGGCATCCCCTGGATGCACGGCCACAAGCCCTACTTCACCAGCGTGACCTACGGCGGCATCCCCGGCAACGTGGTCAACGTGGGCAATGCGCTGCCCGAGGTGAAGACCGTGGGCGACCTGCTGGACCGCCTGAACGCCCTGATCGACGCCGACATGGACGCCCACATGCTGTCCGTGGAGCGCCGTGAGCGGGGCTGCGACAGCATCGAGGAGACCGCCGTGGCCGCCAACGCCCGCATCCTGGTGGGCAAGCGGGAGGACCCCGTGACCAAGATCATCCACATGCACCCCCACTGCGGCTTCAACACCCAGCATCTGGAGCAGCTGGTGAAGGACAACCCCGGCGTGGACACCCTGGTGGCCTCCATCAGCCGCGTGTACCCCGGCCATCCCCTGGTGGCCAAGGCGGAGGAGCTGGGCCTGAGCTTCCTGTGCGGCAACTCCCACGCCCTGGAGATCTTTGAAAACGGCGTGCCCCTGGCTTACGCCCTGCGCAACCACCTGCCCGGCGTGGAGGTCGTCATCTTCCGCGAGCGGCAGACCGCCATCCCCCTGGACGAGGTGGGCTCCGCCGAGATCCGCGCCTACGGCGCCGACATCGCCAAAAACTACCTGCACAGAAAGTGATCCCCGTACATCTGTCACCGGACGCATCGGCGGAGCGGGCCGTCCATTCTGGGTATGGACGGCCGGCCTGCGCCGTGAAATAAACCGTCATATATAAATGGGAGGTATAACAATGGAAGAAAAAAAGACCCCTGTGGTAGAGTCCGCAGAAG
>CAVJLQ010000107.1:0-4538 GCA_963650435.1 Alloprevotella sp.
CCTTGGGTTCGTGGGGGGCTACCCCGTGGGGGCGCGGACGGCCATCTCCCTGTATCAGAGCGGGCAGTGCTCCAAAACAGAGGCGGAACGGCTGCTGGCCTTCTGCAACAACTCCGGCCCCGCCTTTATCTTCGGCGTGGTGGGGGCGGGGGTGTTCGGGGGCGGGGCCGCCGGGCCCCTGCTGTATCTCACCCATATCGCCGCATCCCTGCTGGTGGGGCTGCTGTTCCGCTTCTATAAGCCCCGGGAGGGGCCCCGGGCCCCATCCTCCGCCGCCCCCGCCCAGTTCCAAACGGTGAACGCCGGGGCGGCCTTTACCCGGTCGGTCACCGGGGCGGGAGCCGCTGTGCTGAACATCTGCGCCTTTGTGGTGTGCTTTACGGTGGTGCTGCGGCTGCTGGCCCTGTCCGGGGCCCTGGAGCTGGCCGCCGGAGCCCTGGCCGCCCTGCTGCATCCCCTGGGGATGGACCGGATCTGGGCCGGGCGGCTGCTCACCGGGCTGGTGGAGCTGTCCTCCGGCGTCACCTCCCTCACCGGCGGCGGCGTGGCCGGGCGGCTGTCCATGGCGGCCTTCATGCTGGGCTGGGCGGGGCTGTCGGTCCACTGCCAGGTGCTGGCCTTTCTGGGGGACAGCGGCCTGTCCATGGGCACCTATCTGACAGGCAAGCTGCTCCACGGGGGGCTGTCCGCCCTGCTGCTGCAGCTGTTGCTGCCCCTGCTGGGCCTGAAGGAGGCGGCGGGCAGCTATCTGTCCCAGCAGGCCGAGGCGGTGGCCGCCCTGGACTTCTCCCGCTGCCTGACCCTGTCCGCCGGGGCGGCCTGGGGCACCTGGGTGGTATTCTTCCTGGTTTTTTTGTGGGCGGTGAAAAAAAGCAGTGGAAAGATCCGTCGAAAGCGGATATAATATGGGGGAAGGAAGGGAGTGTCCCCTATGCCGCTGTTCAAATTTTCTCTGTTCAAGTCTAAAATAGAGCCCCGGTGCGCCTATTGCGCCCACGGCCGCTCCCTGGGCGGCGGGCAGGTGGTCTGCCCCAAGAAGGGCGTCATGTCCGGCGGCTCCAGCTGCCGCGGATTCACCTACGACCCCATGAAGCGGGTGCCCCCCCGCCCGGAGAAGGCGGATTTCAGCGGGCTGAAGGACGACGATTTCTCCTTGGACTAAAAAATGCGGCGGAGCAACGCTCCGCCGCATTTTTTGATCTACTTTTCTTTGCACCCGATGATCTGTTTGCCGATCTGGTCAACGCCGGTGGCCGCCAGGCCGCTGACGATGCCCACCGCCACGGCGGACAGGTCGTCTGCCGCCGGGAAGTCCACCACCCCCAGGTGCATGGCCACGGGGCCCAAAACGGCCCCGCACAGGCCGCAGGCAATGGGGATGAATTTGTCCTCTACATGGGGGATGGCCTTTACCACCATCCCCACCAGATAGCAGACCACCGTGATGGCCGCCACAGATGCGATCCCGAATTCCATATCAGTCTCTCCCTCCTCTTTCCAGCTCATACATCCTATGCTCCAGCCCCCGGATCTGTTCCTCCACCACCGGCATGCGCCTGGCAAAGTTGTTGTGCAGCTGCACCTCCCGGGTCAGCTCCTCCAGCTTGGTCTCCATCACCGCCTGGCTTTTGCCGTTGGCCGCGATGACCCCCGCCAGGGTCAGCCCCCCGGTGATGATCGCTACCACAATGGCCTCTGTCATCCTGCTCGCCCCCTTCCTCCGGGGCGTTCCGCCGCCCCCTGCTATAGGCGGGCAGGGGGCCGGGGTTGTCCGGTCCCGTACAACAAAGCCCCCGGAGCGGATGGAATATCCGCTCCGGGGGCTTTTGCTTCGATCCAGCTTACAGCACCTTGGACAGGAAGCTCTTGGTGCGCTCCTCCTTGGGGTGGGCGAAGAACTCCGCGGGGGTGTTCTGCTCCAGGATGTGGCCGCCGTCCATGAACAGCACGCGGCTGCCCACCTCCCGGGCAAAGCCCATCTCGTGGGTGACCACCACCATGGTCATGCCCTCGTTGGCCAGCTCCTTCATCACGTCCAGCACCTCGCCCACCATCTCGGGGTCAAGGGCGGAGGTGGGCTCGTCAAACAGCATGACCTTGGGCTGCATGGCCAGGGCCCGGACGATGGCGATCCGCTGCTTCTGGCCGCCGGACAGCTGGTTGGGATAGGCGTCGGCCTTGTCCTCCAGCCCCACCCGGCGCAGCAGCTTCATGGCGGTCTCGTCCGCCTGCTCCTGGCTCATCAGCTTGGTGCGCACAGGGGCAAGGGTGATGTTTTTCTGGATGGTCATGTTGGGGAACAGGTTGAAGTGCTGGAACACCATGCCCATGCGGCGGCGCATCTGGTCGATGTCCACCTTGGGGTCGGTCAGCTCTGTGCCCTCGAAGGTGATGCTGCCCTTGGTGGGAGTCTCCAACAGGTTCAGGCACCGCAGGAAGGTGGACTTGCCGGAGCCGGAGGGGCCGATGACCACCACCTTCTCCCCGGGGTAGATATGCTCCGAGATGTCGTCCAGCACCAGATGGTCGCCAAAGGACTTGGACAGATGTTTAACGTCGATCACTTTGACGCAGCCTCCTTTCCAGCTTACCCTGCAGCCAGCTGAACAGCATGACCATGACCAGGTAGATCGCCGCGATGCCCAGATAGGGGTACATCACGTCGTAGGTCTTGCTGCCCACGGCCTTGGCCGCATACACCAGTTCCTTGCCGCCGATGGTGTTGATCAGGGCGGTATCCTTGAACAGGGTGATGAACTCGTTGCCCAGGGCGGGCAGTACGTTCTTGAACGCCTGGGGGATCACGATAAACCGCATGGTGTCCAGATAGCCCAGACCCAGAGAGCGGCCCGCCTCGCTCTGGCCCATGTCCACGCTCATCAAGCCGCCCCGGACGATCTCCGCCACATAGGCGCCGGAGTTGATGCCCAGGGTCAGGGTGCCTACCATGGTAAAGTTTCGGCTGCTCTTGAAGATGACAAAGCCCATGATCAGCAGCTGCACCATCATGGGAGTGCCGCGGATCACCGTGGTGTAGATCTTACAGATGGCGTTCAGCACCGTCAGCACGGGGTTGTGCCTTCCGGGGCGCTGCTGGTCGTGGGCCGTGCGCACCACGGCCACCAGAACACCCAGGACGATGCCCAGGATCAGCGCCAGCGCCGTGACCTCGATGGTGCTGATCACGCCGTCCAGATAGAGCTTCCACCGGCCGCCCTCTATAAAGGCCTTGTATATGCCGACAAATACCTTCTGCAGGGACGAGACCTCGCCGCCGTTCTTCATCAGCTCGGTCAGGGCGGCATAATATTCCGCCAGATTCATGGACATTCCCCTTTCTTCCCCTGGGAACGGGAGTTCAGGCCCTGGGCCCCTCCCGGTTTTTGTAAGTCAGAAAAGGGCGGCCCTGTAAGACCGCCCTTTTCCCTGGTATGATTCAGGCTTGATTCAATTAGGCCTTGATGTACTTGTCCACGATGGCCTGCAGGGTGCCGTCAGCCTTCAGCTCGGCCAGAACGCCGTTGACGGCGTCCAGCAGGGCGGTGTTGCCCTTGGCAATGCCGATGGCGTAGTCCTCGTTGGTGTACTCAGTCTCCAGGATCTTCAGGCCGGGGTTGGCAGCCACATACTCCTGAGCGGGCATATTGTCGATGACCACAGCGTCCACCTGGCCGTTCACCAGGGCCTGGACAGCGGCAGCGCCGTCGTCATAGGGGGTGACGTGGTCCTCGCCATAGCCGCCGTTGTCGGGGGTGTCGGAGCAGTAGAAGTAGCCGGTGGTGCCCATCTGGCAGCCGATCATGCTGGCGTTGGCCAGGTCGTCCACGGTCTTGATGGGGGAATCCTCCTTCACGATGACCACCTGAACGCCGTTGGCGTAGCTGTCGGAGAAGTCCATGACCTCCAGACGCTTCTCGGTGACGGTGACGCCGGCCATGACCATGTCGCTCTTGCCGGTCTGAGCGGCCTGCAGGGCGGCGTCAAAGCCCATGTCGTCCACCACCAGCTCCAGGCCCAGCTTCTGGGCGATGGCCTGAGCCACCTCTACGTCGATGCCCTCGAAGGAGCCGTCGTCGGCCACCATCTCATAGGGAGGGAAGGAGGCGTTGGTGGACATATGCAGCTTGCCGGCCTCTACGGTGGTCAGACCGCCCTCAGGGGCGGAGGTGGAGACGGAGCCGCTGGCGGAACCAGAAGCGCTGCCGGAGGGGGCGGGCTCATCCTTCTTGCCGCAGGCGGCCAGGGACAGCACCATGGCCAGAGCCATGGTCATAGCAAGAAACTTTTTCATCTTGAAAACTCCTTTTCAGTAAGTTTTTGGATCTGCTTTGCAAGAGCACCTCAAGTCTTTGTCTTGAAGTGTGCTTAGTATACACCGGTTAATTATACATTGTCAACTGTTATTTGGTCAAAATCGCCCCATAGTTTTGAGGGGGCATTTGGTATATATGACAGAGTATTTTTCTCTTTTTTTGCCCCTGTTTTTTCTTTCCACTTTCCATTTTCTTTTATTTTCCTCCATTTTCTTTGTGATCTCA
>CAVJLQ010000107.1:4548-12431 GCA_963650435.1 Alloprevotella sp.
GGTCAGGATCTCTTCCCTTTTTGTTTCTTTTTTATAATATTCATTTTTCAGTGAATATTCAGAGCCATGTCATTCTCCCGGGAACATTTTTTCTTTCCCGCCGTCTAATTTTATAGGATAGGTTAACTTTTTCTTAAAGTCGCGCGCCGCCCCTTGCTTTTTTCCGGGGCCGTTACTATGATAGTGCTTGTCCGCCTTATCCCCGCGGCGGACAGCTGTACAAAGGAATGGATAGACCGATGAAAAAACTGATCCACGGGGACTTCTTTCCCCGGCTTATTCTTGATATGAAGGAGCGTCCCGGCCTGTGGGCCTCCCGGCTGGTCCTTCTGCTGGGGCCCTGGGCCTGCTTCTGGATGGTGGAGCTGCTCAACGGCAACGACGTGTTCCACGACCTGTACGCTTGGCAGGTGCTGATGAACCTGATCTGGTACTACCTGCTGTTCATCGTGTGCCGGCTGCTTTTGGGCCGGAACAAGTGGGCCTGTACCTCCGGAGCGGCCCTGTCCTTCGCCTTCGGACTGGTGAACCACTATGTGCTGCGCTTCCGCGGGCGCATCCTCTTCCCCGCCGACGTGGCCGGGTGGCACACGGCGGCCAACGTGGCTGCCGGCTTTGACTACTCCATGGACACAGAGATGACCCAGGCCGCCATTCTGCTGGCCGCCTTCCTCTTTCTGGCCCTGGCCTGCCCCCGGCAGAGAAAGCGCGCCCCCCTGCCCCGGGCGGCCGCCGTCCTCCTGTGGGTCCTCACTCTGGGGTACTCCTTCGCCTTCTTCAAAACGGACATGCTGCCCGAGCTGGGCATCTACACCCAGCAGTGGGTCACCCAGCGCAACGGCTTCGCCCTGAATTTCACCGTGGCCCTGCGGTACAGCAGCGTGGAGAAGCCCGACGGCTACTCCCACGACGCGGTGCTGGAGCTGAAGGACCAGTATCAGGGCCGGGACGGGGACGAGTCCAAACAGCCGGTGAACCTCATCGTCATCATGAACGAGTCCTTCTCCGACCTGACCATCTTCGACGGCCTTGAGCCCTCGGAGGACCCCACCCCCTTCCTTCACAGCCTGACGGAGAACACCGTCAAGGGCTGGATGTACTCCCCCGTCACCGGCGGCGGCACCGCCAGCGTGGAGTTCGAGTATCTCACCGGCTTCTCCACCCTGTTCCAGCCGCCCCACACCGTGGCCTATCAGCTGTATGTGAAGGAAAACATGCCCTCCCTCGCCGCTCTGGCGGGGAGTGCGGGGTATGACACCACCGCCTTCCACCCCTATAAGTCCTCCGGCTGGAACCGCCCCATCGCCTATCAGGATCTGGGCTTTGTCCACCAGCTGTATGAGGAGGACGTGGAGGACCCCTATCTGATCCGGCACTACATCTCCGACCAGTCCGACTACGAAACGGTGATGGAGACCACCCGGAGCGCCAACGCCGCGGGACAGAAGTGTTTCGTCTTTAATGTGACCATGCAGAACCACAGCGGCTACTCCCAGGGCTGGAACAACCTGGAGCGCACCATCGACCTGCCCGACCGGCTGAAAAGCGCGGACAGCTCCGCCATCCAGTATCTGGCCCTGGCCCGGGCCAGCGACGATGCCCTGAAGGAGCTGATCGGGTACTACAGCCAGGTGGAGGAGCCCACCATGGTGGTGCTCTTCGGCGACCATCAGCCGCCGCTGAAAAACGCCTTTTATGAGGAGCTTTACGGCAAGGCCCTGTCCGAGCGCACCACGGAGGAGGTCATGAAGCAGTACATCACCCCCTTCTTCATCTGGGCCAACTACGACATCGAGGAGCAGCAGGATGTGGCCATCAGCCCCAACTATCTGGGGGTGCTCACCGCCAAGCTGGCGGGCTTGCCCCTGACCGGGGCCATGGAGTTCCTGGACGAGCTGTATCAGCAGCTGCCCGCCATCACCCCTGTGGGCATCCTCACCGCCGACGAGCAGTATTTGAAGCGGGACGAGCTGAATGAGGAGCAGCAGTCCCTGCTAGAGCAGTACAGTATCCTGAACTACTGCGGCATGGTGGACCTGTTTGACGAGGCCCGGGACATGTTCTGCGGCAAGGGATGATTTTTACGGGAGGATAGCTATGGACACACCGAAGCGCTGCCCCTGGGCGGGGCCGGACGAGATCTACAAGGACTATCACGACAACGAGTGGGGCCGCCCCACCCACGATGACCGCCGGCTCTTCGAGCTGCTGAGTCTGGAGGGGATGCAGGCGGGGCTGTCCTGGCTGACCATTCTGAAGAAGCGCCCCGCCTTCCGCCGGGCCTTTGACGGCTTCGATCCCCATAAGGTGGCGGGATACGGCGAAGAAAAGGTGGAGCAGCTCATGGCCGACCCCTCCATCGTGCGCAACCGGCGGAAGATCCTCTCCGTCATCGAAAACGCGAAGCTCGTTCTGGAAATCCAGCGGGAATACGGCAGCTTCGACCGCTTTTTGTGGCAGTATGTGGACGGCGTGCCCGTGGTCAACAGCCCGGCCTCTCAGGCGGATGTGCCCGCCAGCTCCCCCCTGTCCGACAGGCTGAGCGCCGAGCTGAAAAGGCTGGGCTTCACCTTTGTGGGCTCTACCATCGTATACTCCTTTTTGCAGGCGGCGGGACTGGTGGACGACCACCTGACCTGCTGCGGCTGGCACAGCCGGGTGCGGCAGCAGCGGGACTGGGTGCGCACCGCCGCCATGGACGACCTTGACGCCGTGTCCGCCGTAGAGGCCCAGTGCTTCCCTCCGGCGGAGGCCGCCACCCGGGAGGAGTTCCGCCAGCGCCTGCTGCACTATGGCGGCCACTTCTGGCTGCTGTTCCGGGGCGGACGGCTGATCGCCTTCGTGGACGGCATGGTCACCGACCGGCCCGACCTGACGGACGAGATGTACCAGCGGGCCGAGCTGCACGATGAGAACGGCGCCTGGCAGATGATCTTCGGGGTGAACACGGTGCCCGACTGCCGGAAGCAGGGCTGCGCCGGACTGCTGCTGCGCCGGGCCATCGCCGACGCCAGGGCCCAGGGCCGCCGGGGGCTGGTGCTCACCTGCAAGGACGCCCTGGTCCACTATTACGCCTCCTTCGGCTTTGTGAACGAGGGGGTGTCCTCCTCCGTCCACGGGAACGTGGTCTGGAACCAGATGCGGCTGACCTTCTGACAGATCAAAATATCCCCCGGTCCAAGTTGGACTGGGGGATATTTTTACATCTGCCCGCTTACGCCGGGCTGGTGCATATAGCGGTAATCCTGCTTCAGGATGTTCTTCACAAAGGGGGTCAGCAGGGCCAGATCCGCCGCCATCCAGGCCACGGGGTCTGCGGCGCACAGCCCGTAGAAGGCCGCGGCCGGGGCGGCGGCGCTCACCTGTCCCCCGGCCAGCGCGGCGGGCACGAGCATACACACCACCACCCGGGCCACCAGCTCCGCCGCGCCGGCGGCCAGCACAAAGGCGGAGCGGCCGATGCCCTGCACGCAGTTGCGGGAGACGAAGATGAAGCCCAGGAAGAAATACATGGCCAGATCCACATACAGGAAGGTATTGCCGTAGCGGATGGTCTCCTCCGTCACCTTGTCGGCACTGAGGAAGATGTGGAGATAGGCGCCGTCCACCGTGAGCAGCAGCCCGGCGGCCACGGAGATCAGGGCGATGATCACCATCATCACCACGGACTGCAAAACGCCCTTGCGGATGCGGTCGGTGCGGCCCGCCCCCAGATTCTGGGCGGTAAAGCTGGTCATGGCCGTGCCCAGGCCGTTGATGGGGGTCATCAGCAGGTTGTTCAGCTTGTTGGCCGCGCCGAAGCCGTTCTGGGCCGCACTGGAGACCATGGTGCCGTTCAGCATGTCGAACTGCACCACCACGCTCTGCATCACGATGATGCCCACCGCCAGCACAGAGAACTGCAGGCCCAGGGGCACCCCCTGTATCACATGCCGCCGGATGTCCCAGCCGCGGATGCGCCAGTCTTCACGGTGCAGGTGGAGCCAGGGGTATTTGGCAAAGGCGTACATGAAGCAGCCCGCCGCGCTGATCAGCTGGGCGGTCACGGTGGCCACCGCCGCACCGGCCACGCCCCAGCGGAACACGATGATGAACAGCAGGTCCAGCCCCACATTCAGCACCGTGGAGAACAGCAGAAAGGCCAGAGGAGTCACCGAGTCCCCCATGCTGCGCAGGAAGGAGCAGATGAAGTTATAGAACAGCTGGGCCCCGATGCCGGCGAAGATGATGGCGCAGTAGGTATAGGCGGCGCGGTAGACCTCCGGGCTGTCCGGGGTGACGTTGATCCAGGCCAGCATGGGGTCCAGCAGCAGCAGGGCCGCCGCCGTCAGCAGGACGGTGAAGGCGGCGGACAGCGCGATCTGGGTGGTCAGGGAGCGGCGCACCCCCGCCTGGTCCCCCGCCCCCACATGGCAGGAGGTGACCACGCAGAAGCCCGCGCTGACGCCGAAGGCGAACTGCAAAAAAATGAATACCAGGGAGGTGGTGTCGTTCACCCCGGCCACCTCCTGGGCGGTCAGGGTCTGGCCCACGATGGCGGCGTCACTGATCGTATATACCTGCTGCAGCAGGTAGGACAGGATCACCGGCATGGAAAAGCGCAGGATGGTCTTCCAGCACTCCCCCTGGGTCAGCTCCGTGGGGCTGAACAGTCCCTTGAGCGTTTGGGCAATGGTTCGATCTTTCATATGCTTTGACCTCATTCTTTCGTGGTCGGACAGTAATTCTGTATTTTGCGGCTGAGCGAAGCCCATTTTTCCGCAAAGCATATTTATAATCGGTTTTTCCCCATTTGTCCAGCTTATTTTTGAACGTTTTTCACAGTTTTATAGCCATGTTTTTGTCTATATCGCCGATCCGTTTGTAAAAAGCAGGGCCCTCCCACCGGGAGGGCCCTGTATTTACGCGTTTTCGCAGCGCACCAGCACGCGGTGCCGGCGGTCTGCCGTGCAGGTGAAAAGGGTCAGGGGCCAGTCGCTGACAAGGGCCGCGCTGTCGCTGCCCCGGACGGTCTCCACGGCGGCCACCCTATAGCGGTGGATCTCGCCCCCGGCGTCCGTCAGCTCCACCGCCGCGCCGGGCTGGATGGTCCGGAGACTGCGGAAGTGGGTGCGGTAGCTGTGGCCCAAAATGACCAGATCTCCGCCGGCCAGCGAGCCGGAGTAGCGGCAGGGCGCGGCGGCCAGCAGCGGATAGCTCCACTGGCTCATCACCGGCAGCTCCAGCCCCGCCTCCGGGATGCGCAGCATCCCCAGCAGGGAGTAGTCCCCCAGCACCACCGCGGCGTCCGCCGCCGTCTCCGTTCCGGGCGCCCCCTCTTGAGCCGTCTCCGGCGCCGACACGGCGGGGACGCTCCACCGCAGCTCCAGCTCCGCCAGCAGTGCCTGGCTGGTCTGCCCCGCAAGGCGGTCCTCGCCGCGGTAGCTCCAGAGCACCGTCCCCGCGCCCAGCGCCAGGACGAGGGCCAGGGCGAACAGCATCCGCACCCGGCGGCGGGCGTGCTCCCAAATGCCCAGAAGGAACAGCGCCAGCGCCCCCCCGGCCAGCAGGATGACCGGCAGCGGGTCCTGTCCCGTCTGGGGCAGCTCCCCTTCATCGGTGGGGTCCATAGGCTCCTCCGGCGCGGGCTCCGGCGGCACGCCGGGCTCCGCCGGTATAGGCTCCGGCTCAGGCGCGGGATCCGGCCTGGCGGGCTCGGCCTTGGGGCGGCTGGTCACGTCGTAGCGCACACTGCCCCCCACCCGCAGGGGGATCGTCACAAGAAAGGCCGGAAAGGTCAGCTCCTGCCCCGCCCCGCACACCGCGAGGTAGACCCCCTCTTCAAGTCCGTCAAAGCGCAGGACGCCCTTGCCGTCCGTCACGCCCTCTGTCCCCGCCAGCTTCTGCTCCGCGGCATAGGCGGCGAGGGCCCGGGCGTTTTTCGCCGCGTCCCGCTCCCGGCCGAGGTCCTCTCCGCTGAGCCCCGCCCCGGAAAACTCCGGCGCGGACACGCAGTAGAGGGTGACGGCCACCCCCTCCGCCGGGGCGCCGCCGTCGTCTGTCAGCACCACCCGCAGAGAGCCGGAGGCGGCATAGGCCGGGGCGCACAGCAGCAGCGCCAGCGCCAGCAGCGCCGCTGCGAGCCTTATCCTTCTCATACCGCGCCGTCCTCCTCTCCTCTGCGCCGTGTGAACACCGCCGCCAGCGGCAGGACGACCACCGCCAGCGCCCCGGCCCCGGCCAGCGCCAGCAGCCGTCCGTCGTAGAGCTTCAGCTCGTTCCGCAGCTCCACGCCCTCCGCCCGGGCCGCGCCGCCGTCCACCCGCGTCCCCCGGACCAGCAGCCGGTGGGAGTTGATGCCGTAGGGCGTGCAGGTGAGCAGGGTCACCAGGTCCTCCCCCTCCTCGATGCCCAGCAGGGAGAAGTCCCCCGGCTCCACCACCGCCACCTGGTCCACCTCGTAGGTGAGCGTCTCCCCCAGGACGTGGAGATAAAACCGGTCGCCCCGCTCGAGGCGGTCGATGTTGGTCAGCAGCTCGCTGCTGGGTAGGCCCCGGTGGCCGGACAGCACGCAGTGGGTGCTCCCGCCGCCCACGGGCAGGCTGCTCCACTCCAAATGGCCCACAGACCGCTGCAGCGTCCCGCTCTCCACGCCGTGGCGCACGGGCAGGGTCAGGTCAAGGGCCGGGATCTCCAGATAGCACATCACGTCGCTGTCCCCGGTCAGCAGCATGCGGGGGTACTCCCCCGCCAGCTCCTCCGGCAGGGCGTAGGGCGAGACGCGGTCCAGCAGGGCGCTGTTGAACTCCTCCGCCGCCGCCCGCAGGCGCTGCTGCTCCTCCGCCTTGAGCCGGGCGACGGAGTCGCTGTAATCGATGATGCTCTTTGCCTGCCGGACGGTGTTCCAGTAGCTGCTCAGGGACGGATAGAGCAGCAGGGCAAGGCCCAGGAGGAAGATCGCCCCGATGGCCGCCGTGGCCGCCCTGTCCCGGTGTTTTTTCATAGAGCCGTCACGTTCCTTTCTCTGCGGCTCTCCTGAACAGGGGGCCTGGAGATCACGCCGTCTTTCTGCGCTTTACGATGAACAGTACCACAGCGCCCAGCACCAGCAGGCCGCCGGCGGTGCGGAAGATGGTGGTGCCGATGCCGCCGGTACCGGGAAGTTCAGAGCCCTTGGTGTTGATGACAATCTTACTTTCAGTCGTCAGACCGTTGAGCACCAGCACCTTATTCGCATCCTCTTGATATTCCTTGTTGATCTTCAGTTCCGTATCCGCACCCTTTACATACCCTTCGGGCGCTGCGGTCTCGACCAGAGTATAGGCGCCGGCTTTGAGACCGCGGATCATAATGTACTCGCTGCCCGACCCGGTGACGATCGTGGTTGCTTCGGCTTGATCTGTGACCCAAGATTCAAAGCTGTAGGCGGTTCCGCCTCCACTCAGCTTCGCAAACTGACCGTCCCCGTTTTTCAGGACGAAGCTCGCTCCGGCGAGATAGTTGTTATGGTTGTCTTTCTTGGCAAAGCTGATGTGACCGCTGAAAACCTTCGCGTCATCGGAGTATTCTTCTGTTCCATTAAAAGCGAGCTTTGCCGAGTTCGTGTAAGCCGCCAGTGTGGTTGTATTTGCAATCAGCTTGCCCTGATAGGAGATCACGATCTTGTCGCCGTCCGCCAGAGACTTGCGGAGATCCTCCTTCAGCACGATAGAGATGTTCGTTTCATCCGTGTCGGTAGTCAGAGTATAATCTGTGTTCTCAACAAGATTGGCCTCCGCAGTGCCTTTGACACTTTTTAGGCTCAAAGAACCAGTGACAAAGTCGATCTGTGAGGGCAGAGCGTCGGTGACGGTATATGTATCCGTTCCGGCAGCTGCCGTGATGGTGATGGTATAATTCAGCAC
>CAVJLQ010000108.1:0-4264 GCA_963650435.1 Alloprevotella sp.
GGCGCGGGCGCCGGAACGCACGGAGACCAGCAGGGGGTTCTCGTGATCGCCGAACTTTTTGCCGGTGATCTCCTCCATCTTGGCCACGTACTCCATGATCTCGGCCTGGAGCTCGGGGGTGATCTGCTCGCCGTCCTCGTAATACTTGGTGCATACCTCGGTGCTGATGGTGAAGCCCTGGGGAACGGGCAGGCCGATATTGGTCATCTCGGCCAGATTGGCGCCCTTGCCGCCCAGCAGCTCGCGCATATTGGCGTTGCCCTCGGTAAACAGGTACAGATACTTGTGAGCCATAGTTTTTATCCTTCCTTTCGTCAACGCGACGGCCGTATGCCGGGGCCCAGCCTGTGGCTGCGGCCGCCGCTGAAGCCGTCCTTCATTCCAATGCGGCGCGGAGAACGGACCAGTACACCGCGCGGCTGAATCATTATATCCTTATGCAGGAAATATTGCAATACACAGGATGCAGTTTTGTCGATTTTTTTATGAAACATGGGCGTTTACAGCCCCATAACGTGTCTCTTGGGAAAGAAAAAACAGACTGTCCCCCACTAAGCCGCGGCTTGAGCGGACCGCGGCGGCCGGACGCAAAAAATACCGGCGATGGGAGAGCTGGATCGGAAAGTTTATGTGGGACTTTGACCCGCGGAAGGGGAGGGTGGACCGGCCTTAAAAAGGAAAAGGCTGCCGGGGCGGCGCCTTGCCGGGGAGCGCGGGCTGTGTTATACTGTCCAAAAAGGAGAGGATACCATGATCGTAAATGCGCAGCTGTGGGGCAAGGTGCTCGTCTGCTATTTGGTCGCCATGAACGTGCTGGCCTTTGCCCTGATGGGCATCGACAAGGGTAAGGCCAGGCGTGGGGCGTGGCGCATCTCGGAGAAGGCCCTGTTCCTGCCGGTGCTCCTGGGCGGCGGCGTGGGCGGCTGCCTGGGGATGCGGGTGTTCCGTCACAAAACCAAGCACTGGTATTTCCGCTTCGGCTTTCCCCTGATCACCCTGCTGTGGCTGGCGCTGATCGTCTGGCTGATGAGCCGGTAAAACCGACAGCGGCCTTTCCGCCCCGCGTAAGGGGCGGAAAGGCCGCTGGATCTATGCTTTGCTCTTTTCCCAGGCCACCAGCAGGTCCACACAGGCCCCATAGGAGCGCAGGCCCAGCTCCTGGTCGTTCTGCTTGAGAAACGCGTCGTAGGTCTGTCCGGCCTTGTCCTCCAGAGGGGACTCCAGGGCCGCCCAATAGGCGCGGTCATCCTCCCAGTCCCGGGACAGCTCCGGGGTGAAATACGTCTCCGCGATCGCGTACCAGGTGTCGGGGGCCGCGGAGCACAGGGCGTTGCTCAGGGAGATCAGCCCATCCAGAACGCCGGAGTAGGCAAACACCGGGTCGTCGCTGGTGAGACAGGCGGCGATGCCCACAAAGTTGGCCTC
The DNA here is from genome assembly GCA_963650435.1 of Alloprevotella sp. Lineage (GTDB taxonomy): Bacteria > Bacillota > Clostridia > Oscillospirales > Oscillospiraceae > Lawsonibacter. The sequence continues at coordinate 1,426 of CAVJLQ010000108.1, forward strand.
GTTCTCCGAGGCCACCATCCGCTGGTGGCTCAGCTCATGGGCGATGGTGGCGGGGATCAGACAGGCCGGGGCGTCCACATTCACGTTGGCCTCCCCGGTAAAGGGGAAGTACACCCCGGTAAAGCCCAGGATGCTCTGCAGGCGGGAGCACACGATGGGCTTGGCCCGGCCGGTGTCCGCCGTCAGACAGGGGAACTCCGCCGCGATCCCCTCATACAGGGTCTCCGCAGTCCGGAACCAGCTGCCCGTGTCCTTCAGAAAACCGCCGTCCTCCGTGCGGGGCACCTGGGAAGACAGCTCCGCCGCCCGCTGGGCGTAGACGGCGGTGACCTGGGCCAGCTCCTCCACGGAGTAGGGGGCGGCCGTCAGGCCGCTGCGCTGCTGAAAGCTGGGGGCGTAGTAGGCGGCGTTCCACAGCCAGCAGAACCCGGCCCACAGCCACAGCCAGGCCGCCCCCAGGGCGGCCAGACGGCGGAGACAGCGGCGCCATCCCTCCCGGCGCAGGCGAAGGAGGGCGAAGATCAGCCAAACCAGGCTGCCGCCCAGAAATAGGGCGGTGAGCAGCTCCCCCACAGAGAAGGGGAACAGCCCCCACAGCCGGCCCAGGGCCTGCTCCAGGGGGGCCATGCCTCCCTCCACCCAGGCGGCCAGCAGGCCGGGCCTGGACTTGGCCAGCTCGAACAGCACCACTAAGGCGGCGGGGATCAGCAGCGCGGCCCACAGCATCCACAGGGGGCGGGACCCATCCTTCCGATCGGTGTTCATCCCCGGGCCACCGCCTCTGCGATGCGCACGCCGTCCACGGCGGCGCTGACGATGCCGCCGGCGTAGCCCGCCCCCTCGCCGCAGGGGTACAGCCCCCGCAGGGCGGACTGCCCCGACCCGTCCCGCAGGATGCGCAGGGGGGAGGAGGAGCGGGTCTCAACTCCCGTGAGCACCCCGTCCGGCCGGGCAAAGCCTTGGAGCTTCCGGTCAAACAGGGGGATGGCCCCCCGCAGGGTGTCGGTGACATAGCCGGGCAGCACGCCGTCCAGCTCCCCCCAGGTCACCCCGGGGCGATAGGTGGGCAGGATCTCCCCCGGTCCCGCCGAGGGGCGGCGGGCCAGAAAGTCCCCCACCAGCTGGGCGGGGGCGCGGAAGCTCTCTCCCCCCCGCAGCCAGGCCGCCCGCTCCCAATGCTTCTGAAAGCGCACCCCGGCCAGAGGGTCGTCCCCGGGGAAGTCCTCCGGGCCCACCCCCACCAGAAAGCCGCCGTTGATATTTTTCCCGTCCCGGGCCCGCAGGCTCATGCCGTTGGTCACCGCCTGGCCGCAGTCGCTGGCGGCGGCCACCACCTGCCCTCCGGGACACACACAGAAGGTGAAGGCCGACCGGCCGCTGGGCAGGTGGCAGGCCAGCTTGTAGTCCGCGGAGGGCAGCTTTTCCCACTGGGGCCCGAACTGGGCGGCGCTCACCCGGCTCTGCAAGTGCTCGATGCGCACGCCGACGGCGAACTTTTTCTGCTCCATGGGCACCCCGGCCTCATACAGCATCCGGAAGGTGTCCCGGGCGGAGTGCCCCGGGGCCAGGATCAGGGCGTCGCAGTCCATGTCATAGGGGCCCTGTTCCGTCATCACCGTGATGCCGGTGAGCTGGCCCCCGTCGTGGCGCAGGGCCCACAGCTGGCTTTCAAACCGCACCTCGCCCCCCAGGGCCAGGATCTCCCGCCGGAGGGAGACCACCACCTGCCGCAGCACATCGGTGCCGATGTGGGGCTTGTGGGACCACAGGATGTCCCGGGGGGCGCCGTGCTCCACAAAGGTGCGGAACACCAGGGCCTGCCGGGGGTCGCTGGTGCCGGTGGTCAGCTTGCCGTCAGAGAAGGTGCCCGCGCCCCCCTCCCCAAACTGCACGTTGGAGGTGCGGGACAGCTGCCCGGTACGCCAGAAGTGCTCCACGTCCTCCGTGCGTTCCTCCACCGGGCGGCCCCGCTCCAGCACGATGGGCTTTAAGCCCATGCGGGCCAGGGTGAGGGCGGCAAACAGCCCTGCGGGCCCCATGCCCGCCACCACCGGGGGCAGGGGGGAGGCACGCCCGGGCCGGGGCAGGACGTATTCCGCCGGATCCACCCGGTCCAGGTGCTTGCCCGGCGCGGTACGCAGCACCTGCTCCTCGTTGGGCAGGGACACTCCCACCGTGCAGACGTAGTGCACGTCGTTTTTCTTCCGGGCGTCGATGGACTGCCGCAGCAGCTCCACCCGGTCCAGCTGGCCGGGGCGCAGGCCCAGCTCCCGGGCCGCCCGCTTTTTCAGCTGCTCCATGTCTCCCTCGGGGGGCAGGGGGATATTGCTCACTCGGATCATGGTGTCCTCCCGTGTCTGCACCGCTCCGCCGGACGGAGCGGGAAATCTCACTATCCGTATTGTAGCACAGTTTCGAACAGATGAAAAGACGCCGCCTTGTGCTATCCTTTTTCTATCCCCGCCCCGGGGAACTACAGAGAGGGAGGCCATGACCATGGCAAGAAAGATCATCGAACCCAATATTTCTTATGACGAGGAGCGCAGGCGCTACTACCTGACCGTGGATCTGGGCAGGGACGACGCGGGACACAGAAGACGCCAGTGCCGCACCTTTTCTACCCTGACCGCCGCCCGGGCCGCCCGGCGCAGCAGCCTGATCGGACAGGAGCGGGCGAAGGCGGCCCCCGCCCGGGGGTATACCCTGGAGGAGTGGCTGAACTGCTGGATGGACACCATCGTCTGCCCCAACCGGGCAGAGACCACGGCATACGCCTATCGGAAAATGATCGAAAACCATGTGGTCCCCCAGCTGGGGGACGTCCTGCTGGGGCAGCTGA
>CAVJLQ010000108.1:4274-6517 GCA_963650435.1 Alloprevotella sp.
AGCCCCTGGGACATCCAGCAGTATTACATCCGGCTCCAGCGCCAGTCCGGCCTGTCCACCAACACCGCCCGCCGCCATCACGACATGCTCTCCGCCGCCCTGCGGGCCGCGGTGCGGGAGGAGCTGCTGTACGCCTCCCCCATGGAGCGGGTGGAGCCGCCCCGGGTCATCCCCCGGGAGGCCAGCTTCTATGACCTGCAGGAGCTGCGGCGGCTGTACCGCCTGATCGAGGGGCAGCCCCTGGAGCTGCCGGTGAAGCTGGCGGGCAGCTTCGGCCTGCGGCGGGAGGAGGTGTGCGGCCTGTGCTGGGACTGCGTGGACTTTCACCGCCGCCTGATCTTCATCCGCCAGGCCCGCACCGCCTGCGGCGCCGTCATCGTAGAGAAGGAGACCAAGACCCGCGCCTCGGTCCGGGCCCTGTATATGCCGGACGACATGTACGACCTGCTGCTGAAGGAGAGCGGGCGGCAGAAGGACCTGTGGACCCGGGAGGAGACGGAGGACCACGTTGTGCTGAACCGCCGCGGGCGGCCCTATTCCCCCAACGCCCTGTCCCTGGCCTTTACCCGGTTCATCCGGAAGAACGCCCTGCCCCGGATCACGCTGCACGGCCTGCGGCACTCCTTTGCCACCATCGCCTGCCACCAGGGGGCCTCCCTCTTCGACATCGGCAAGGCTCTGGGACATTCCACCCCCTCCACCACCGGGCGGATCTATACCCACCTGGTGGACCGCACCCACGAAAACACGGTGCTCCGGGTGTCGGATGCCCTGAAATGAGCGGAGCGGGAGAGAAGTTTTGGAAAACCCCTTGTTTTTAGGGGGCCGGTCCGCTATGATGGTCAGGAAGGCACCGGCCCCTCCTGTGCTCCGGCCCGAAGGGGCCCACGGGGAGACCGGAAGTCAGGAGAAGAAGGTGGTTTTTCTTGCGTATCATGGCGATCGACTACGGAGACGCCCATACCGGCGTGGCCATCTCAGACCCCACCGGCTTTCTGGCCGGCACCGCCACCACCATCAACAGCCGGAAAGAGGATGTGGTGCTGGAGGAGCTGGCCCGCATCGCCCGGGAGAACGGGGTAGAGGAGATCGTGATGGGCTTTCCCAGAAATATGGACGGCACAGAGGGCCCTCGGGCCCAGCTCTACCGCGCCTTTGCGGACAAGGTGGCCCAGGCCACGGGGTTGACCCCCGTCCTGTGGGACGAGCGGCGCACCACGGTGGACGCCCATCGCATCCTGTTCCAGGCGGGGAAGAACGGGAAGAAGAGGAAAAAAGTTGTGGACGCTGTGGCGGCCTCGCTGATCCTGGAGGGGTATCTGGACTTCAGGCGGCTGCGGGGCGGAAGCGGCGGACAGAAGGAGGAGCACACATGACCTTTGGACTGAACGTGGTGTACACCCTGAAGCCCGGCAAGCGGGCGGAGTATCTGGAGGCCCTGCACCGGGCGGGGATACCCGAGGTGGTGCGGAAGGAGGAAGGCTGCCTGAGCTATGACTACTATCTGGACGCCCAGGACCCGGACAAGCTGCTGCTGGTGGAGCGGTGGGAGAGCCGCGCGGCCCAGCAGCTGCACCTGCGCCAGCCCCATATGGCGGCGGCCATCGCCATGAAGCGGGATCATGTGGCCGATACCGTTCTGGTCTGCTACGAGGTGGAGTGACCGGGACGTGATCCATGCGCCGCCTGCGACCGCGGCGCGTTTTTGGAAAGAAGGAGCTTTGCGATGAAGATCAAAACTGTGTGGGCCGTCTATTTCAGCGGCACCGGAACCACCGAAAAGGTGGTCACCGCTGTGGCCGAAAACCTGGCTCAGTCCCTGAGCGCGGACTATCAGACGTTCTGCTTCGACCTGCCCCAGTCCCGGGAGGGGGAGCTGACCTTCGGCCCCGAGGACCTGGTGGTGTTCGGCGTGCCCGTGTACGCCGGGCGGGTGCCCAACCTGCTGCTGCCCTATATCCAGAATAAGGTGAAGGGAGACAGAACGCCCGCCGTCCCCGTGGTGCTGTACGGCAACCGGAACTTTGACGACGGCCTGATGGAGCTGCGCAACGTGCTGTTCCAGAACGGCTTCCGCCCCTTCGCCGCCGGGGCCTTTGTGGGGGAACACTCCTTCTCCAAAATTCTGGGCGCGGGGCGGCCGGACAGCGAAGATATGGCCCTGGCGGCCCAGCTGGCGGAACAGGCCGCCCGGCTGGCCCGGAACATGGCCCAGCCCCCAGAGCAGCCCGTGGCCGTAGAGG
>CAVJLQ010000109.1:0-18091 GCA_963650435.1 Alloprevotella sp.
GAGCGAGCGGCTGGCCGCCGCAGTGTACAAGGGCTCCCCCCTGGCCCGGCCCATCCTGGGCAGGGCCTCCACCCTGGCCCCCATGACCGGGGAGTGGCTGCGCTGCTGGCAGAAGGAGCACTACCGGCCAGGGAACATCGTGGTGTCTCTGGCGGGCAGCTTTACCCAGGCCCAGGTGGACAGCCTGTGCGCCCGCCTGAACGCCCTGGAGGCCGGCCCCGCCCCCACCACCAGGCCCGCCGCCTACCGCCCGGCGGTGACCGCCAGGAAAAAGGCCATCGAGCAGAACCACCTGCTGCTGGCCTTCCCCGCCCCCAACTATCTGGACCCCCGGCGGTACCAGATCCAGCTGATGAACGCCATCTTCGGGGGCGGCTGCTCCTCCCGCCTGTTCCAGGAGGTGCGGGAGAAGCGGGGGCTGTGCTACTCGGTCTACTCCTATGTGGCCGACCACGCGGACACCGGCCTGCTGGGCATCTACACCGCCGCCAACCGGGAGCAGGAGCGGGCCGCCTATGACGCCATCCGCCGGACGGTGCTGGACTTCGCTGAGCACGGCCCCACCCAGGAGGAGCTGGACCGGGCCCGGGGCCAGGCCAAGGCCGGCCTGCTGCTGGGGCAGGAGTCGGTACAGGCCCGCATGAGCCAGCTGGGGGCCAGCCGCCTGCTGTACGGCCGGGTGCGCACCGTGGAGGAGGCCCTGGCGGGCTATGAGGCCGTCACCCGTGAGCAGCTCCACACCCTGGCCCAGGAGATCTTCCGGTTTGAGAACGCCTCCCTGTCCGCCGTGGGCCGGGTGGCCAGTGCGGAGGAGTACAGGAACCTTTTGCGGGAGTAAATGGGGCGGCAAGGGCTCTGCCCTTGCCCTACGGACTCTCCCTCCGTCAAAACCTCCGGTTTTGCCACCTCCCTCGTCAGAGGGAGGCTTAGGCGGGGCCCCACGATATTTGTAGGGCGCGACGACCCGGCGCGCCAAAACACGGGCGGATGAGGACATCCGCCCGCCGCATAGATCTGCGAAATGCGGCGTTAGGATCCGTAGGGGCCGCTGTCCCCAGCGGCCCGTCCAAAAGCGCCGCACAAACGCCGGGCGGCCACAGGCCGCCCCTACGGTCTGTAACGTTTATATCACCTTGTAGGGGCCGCCCCATGGGGCGGCCCGCAGACAGATCGTCTCCCTCAAAAACGCCGCCCGCTCTGTCAGAGCGGGCGGCGTTTTGCATCTTTACATCTGATTTTTCTTCAGCAACCGGATATCGTCCCCGAAGAAGTGGAGCACATGGTACTCCCCCTCCAGGCGGGAGGCGATCTGGGGGGAATACCGCCGGGCCACCTCCTCCATGGTCAGGTTGGAGGAGATCACCGTGTTCCGCCCGGCCACCAGGCGGGTGTTCACCAGCTCATACAGGGCGGTCTGGGTGAACTGGGTGGTCAGCTCGCTGCCCAGGTCGTCCAGGATCAGCAGGTCGCAGTTGAGGTACCGCCGGGTCTCGTCCCGGGCCTGGCGCAGGTCGTCCTGATCCCGCTGGAACTTGCGCTCTTCAAACTGGGCGAACACGCTGCCCGCCGTGTCGTACACCACGCTCCTGCCCTGCTCCGACACCGCCCGGGCGACGCAGGCGGACAGGAAGGTCTTGCCCAGCCCCGGCGCGCCGGACAGGAACAGGTTTTTGAAGTAGAACCGGCCGAACTTCTCGGCATAATTCAGGCACACCTCATACACCAGCTCCATGTTCTCCCGGGGGGACACTCCCCGGCCGGGCCACAGGGTCTGGCTGTAGTAGTCCAGGCGGAAGGTGTCGAAGGACTGCTCCCCCAGGTCCAGCAGCTTGGACAGCTCGCTGATCTGCTCCTGGGCGCACAGCTTTTTCAGGCAGTCGCACATCACTGCCCCCCGCCAGCCCGTGTCCCCGCACTTGGGGCAGGCGGGCTTGTCGTCCAGGGCGTCCTCCGGCAGGCCCATGGCCCCCAGCAGCACCGCCCGCTCCCGCTGGAGGTCCTGATTCTGGGCGCGGATGGCGCGGATGGCCTCTCCCGCCGGCTCGCCCCGCCGCAGAGACGCGGCCACCAGTCCGGCCATGGTGGCCCGCAGCTCCCGGTCGATCTGGGCCAGCCGGGGCTGCTTGGCATAGGCGGCCAAACGCCGGCGCTCCGTCTGGTCGGCTCGGGCGCGGCGCTCCTCCTCCAGCCGGGCGGCGGCCCGGCGCAGCACATTGGGGTCGTATGCCATGTCACTTGTCCTCCCGCTTCATCTGTTCCATCATCCGGCGCATCCGCTCCATATCCTGCCGGGCGCGGCGCTCCTCCTCCGCCGGGGCGGGCGGGGCCGTCTGGCCCCCGGCCCGCACGGCCTTGGGATCCCGGTCCCCCGCCTGCACCGCCTCGGCGGTGTGCAGGCCCTTCTCGTGCCAGCGGCGGAGGATGCCGTTTAAGTAGCTCCAGTCCATGGACTGCTTCTTCATAATGGTCTTTTCATAGGCCAGACGGATGGCCCCGTTGTCAAAGCCCATGTCGTCCCAGGCGGCGATATAGGTCTTCTCCCGCTCCACCAGGGGCCGGGGCGGGATGTCCAGCAGGCGCAGGATCTCCGCCTGACGGCCCCGCAGGCGGTTCAGCCGCTGAATGTGCCGCTCCGCCTGCTCTATGGTGTCGATGCCCCGGCGGGCCCAGGCGAAGCCCTCCTTCCGGATCTGGGACAGGAAGGGCTTGCGGCCGGGGCCGTACTTCCGCTCCACCTCCTCGGTGCACCAGCCCACCAGCATGAGCACCACCTCCGCCGGCATGGCCAGGTGGTCATACAGGGTGTACAGGATCTTCAGGTCGTTGGCCGTCAGCTTGCGGCCCAGGCGGCGCTCCACCTCGTCACACAGGCCGGGGAACTGGGGATCCCCGCTCTCCAGGGCCTGGTTGATGTCCTCCAGGGCATACTCCGGCGGGGGGGCGTCCCCCGCCGCCGGGTCGCTGACCGGCAGCGCCCCCGGGGCCAGCCCCATGGCGCGCAGCTGGGCCAGGGCGGCGTCCAGCCGCTGGGCCGACCAGCTCAGCCCCTTTACGGTGCCCGTGCGCAGCAGGCGCAGATACAGCAGGGCGGCGTCGCCGCTGTCCGCCCGCAAAAGGCGGTCTGCCGCCTGATCGGTCATGGCAACGATGCTGCCCGGCAGCAGAGTCTGTGACATGGGCGCCGCCCCCTTCCCTTTCCGTCGTCCTCCGCCGGACCGGGCGGAGGCTGTGTGCCCCATTTTACCGCAAAAACCGGCAAAGGTAAAGGCCCAGCTTTTTTCCTGTCTCCCCTTCAAAATTCATGGATATTTTATTTTCTTCCTGTCCGATCTATGGTATAATGCAAAGTAATATAGGCGTACTGCGTCCCGCAGGGGCCAGTTCAGGAACAGGAGAGGGTCGCACTATGAAAAACAAGATCACCGTTACCATTTCCGGGCAGGAGTACACCATGGTAGCCGCCGAGGACGCGGCCTATGTCCGCCGCTGCGCCGAATTCGTGGACGGACAGCTGAAGCAGGTGACCGCCGGCGGCCGCCTGTCCCTGGCCGACGCCTGTGTGCTGGCCGCCATGAACATGGCCGACCTGTACTTTAAGGAGCAGGACAGCAGCGAAAATCTCCGCCGCCAGATCAAGGACGCCCTGGAGGCCAACAAGAAGCTGGAGGACCAGCTGTCCGAGAGCCGCCGGGAGATCTTCAAGCTGCAGAACGGCCGGCGGTAACGCCGGCCCGCCCCTGTATCTCTTACCGACTCCAGGAGGTCAGCTATGTTGGAACTGCTCTCCCCCGCCGGCTCTATGGAGTCGGTGGAGGCCGCCGTGCAGAACGGCGCAGACGCGGTCTATTTCGGATACGGCGCCTTCAACGCCCGCCGCAACGCCAAAAATTTTACGCCGGAGCAGGCCGCTCAGGCGGTTTCTTATTGCCACCTGCGGGGGGTAAAGGTCCACCTGACCCTGAACACGCTGCTGACCGACCGTGAGCTGCCTCTGGCGGCTCAGCTGGCCGCCCAGGCCAGCGACATGGGGGTAGACGCCCTGATTGTGCAGGACCTGGGCGTGGTGCGGATGCTGAAGCAGGCCGCCCCCGACCTGCCCCTCCACGCCTCCACCCAGATGTCCGTCCACTCCCTGGACGGGGTGAAGCGGTGCGCCGATCTGGGCTTTCAGCGGGTGGTGCTCAGCCGGGAGCTGAGCCGGGACCAGATCGAGTATATCTGTGCCCGCTCCCCCGTGGAGATCGAGACCTTCGGCCACGGCGCTTTGTGCATGTGCTACTCCGGCCAGTGCTACTTCTCCGCCGTGATCGGCGGCCGCAGCGGCAACCGGGGTCTGTGCGCCCAGCCCTGCCGCCTGAAATACGGCTGGGACGGCAAGGCCAACGGCTGCCCCCTGTCCCTGAAGGACGCCTCTATGGTGCAGCACCTGCGGGAGCTGAGGAAGATGGGGGTGGCCTGCCTCAAGCTGGAGGGGCGGATGAAGCGGCCGGAGTATGTGGCCGTGGTCACCCGCATCTATGCCAACGCCATCAAGGAGAACCGGGAGCCCACCGGGCAGGAGCTGGAGGAGCTGGAGCTGGCCTTCTCCCGCCAGGGCTTTACCGACGGATATTATATGGACCGCAAGGGCCCCCATATGTTCGGGGTGCGCCTGGAGGAGCCGGAGCCCAAGGAGCTGTTCGCCCGGGCCCGGGCCACCTATGAAAACGGGGAGAACCGGAAGGAGCCGGTGGAGCTCTTCGCCCAGATCCTGGCCGGTCAGCCCGCCCAGGCGGCGGTGCGGGACAAGGAGGGGCACCTGGTCACGGTGGAGGGCCCCGTGCCCGAGCCGGCGGTGAACGTCCCCCTGACCCGGGAGAAGGTGGAGGGCCAGCTCTCCCGCACCGGGGGCACCCCCTACGCCTGTCAGAAGGTGCTGGCTCGGGTGGACGAGGGGCTGTCCGTCCCCCTGTCCGCCCTGAACGCCATGCGGCGGCAGGCCCTGGAGGAGCTGTCCCGCCAGCGGGTGGCCCTGCCGGAGCGCCGCACCGGGCCCTTCCGTCCCGGCGTGCGGTATGAGGACCTGCGCCAGCCGCCGGTGTTCACCCTGTCTCTCAGAAGTCTGGAGCAGCTCAGCTCCGGCCTGCTGGCCCTGTCCCCCGCCCTGATCTACCTGCCGGCGGAGGAGCTGGCCGCCCACCCGGAGGTGCTGGAGCGCACCCGGGCCGCGGGCGTCCCCGTGGCCGCCGCCCTGCCCCGGATCTGCTGGGACCGGGAGTGGCCCGCCCTGGAGCAGGGGCTGAAGAAGCTGCAGAGGCTGGGGGTGGATCAGGCCCTGTGCCCCACCTGGGACGCCGTGGAGCGGGCCCTTCGGCTGGGACTGCGGGCGCGGGGGGACTTCGGCCTGAACATCTTCAACAGCCAGGCCCTGAAGCAGCTTCGTCAGATGGGCCTGGAGTCCGCCGTGGTGTCCTTCGAGCTGAAGCTGCCCCAGATCCGGGACCTGTCCAAGGCCATCGACACGGAGTTCATCGCCTATGGCCGCCTGCCCCTGATGATCACGGAGAACTGCATCATCCACAACCACTCGGGGCAGCACACCTGCGCTGGAGTGAACCTGCTCACCGACCGGAAGGGGGAGCGCTTTCCGGTGATGAAGGCCTTCGGCTGCCGCAACGAGATCTTCAACGCCAAAAAGATCTTTTTGGCGGACAAGCAGGAGGACTGGCAGCGGCTGGGCCTCTGGGCCGCCCGGCTGCAATTCACCACCGAGAACGCCCTGGAGTGCGCCCAGGTGCTGGAGCGCTACTTAGACCGCGGAAAATATCAGCCCAACGACTACACCCGGGGGCTGTACTACCGGGGCGTGGAGTGACCGCGCCCCCATATCACCAGGATCGTGAGGAAGCATATATGGAACTGAAAGTAAAAGCCCTGTCCCCCAAGATCGGCCACGAGATCCCCGCCCCCTTCTATGCCAGCGCCGGGGCGGCGGCCATGGACCTGCACGCCTGCCTGGACGAGCCCCTGGCCATCCCCGCCGGGCAGCGCCGCTCGGTGCCCACGGGCATCGCCATCGCCCTGCCCTCCGCCGACTATGTGGCCCTGGTCTACGCCCGCAGCGGCCTGGGCATCAAGCACGGCATCGCCCCCGCCAACTGCGTGGGGGTCATCGACAGCGACTACCGGGGGGAGCTGCTGGTGGGCCTGCAGAACTCCAGCGACCAGGAGTATATCATCCAGCCCGGCGACCGCATCGCCCAGCTGATGATCGCCCCGGTGATCCAGGCCCAGATCTCCATGGTGGATGAGCTGGACGAGACTGCCCGGGGGGCCGGCGGCTTCGGCTCCACAGGAAAATAAGGAAGGGGACGGTATCATGTTCCATCTGTTTGGTAAAAAGAAAGAGGAGGCCCCGGCCCAGAAGCCGGAGAAGAGAGAGCCCGCCCCTATGCCCTTCGGCTTTGACGGGGACGAGGTGCCCGTGCTGGCGATCACCGGCCCCGGCGGCTTTGCCGACCGGGAGGACGACTACGGCCAGCCCTATTCCGCCATCGAGCTGACCGCCTGGATGGAGGAGGACGGGGCGGAGATCCATCAGGGCTCCTTCGAGCTGGCCATCCCCCGGGACGAGGAGCTGATCGAGTATCTGAAGGAGCACGTGCCCCACGACTTTATCCTGAAGTTCACCGCCCGGCTGAACCAGGCGGAGGACCGCCTGCTGCTGATGACCCTGCCCGCCCCGGGCTTCGACCCCGACCTGAAGGCCATCCTGGACAAGCAGAAGGAGCCGGTGATCATTCAGGCGGAGGGCATCGGGGAGCTGACCCTGAACCGCTCCACCAACTGGTTCCAGACCGACGCGGACTGGTGCGGGGGCACGGTGCAGCTGATCTTTGACCGCGGGACGGAGGAGGAGCTGGCCGCGACAGAGGAGCTGGCCCGGGCCATGCTGGCCGGCGCTGACGGCTGGAACAGCCGCCTGTGCTCCTTCGCGGCGGAGCAGCTGCCCAAGGCGTGCCCCTGCGCCCAGCTGCCGGAGGACCTGGCCGGCCGGCTGGAGGCGGAGTCCCTCCAGCTCTGGCCCGACGGCCGGTTCGAGGTGTGGCTGCGGGACGCGGACTACCTGTGGGAGCCCTCGGTGCGGGTGACCGGCACGGTGTCCGGCGGCCCCTGTGAAGTTGAACTGGAAGGTTGAGCGCTATGAATGTGATCCTCGCGTCCCAGTCCCCCCGGCGGCGGCAGCTGCTGGAGCAGATGGGATTCACGAACTTTAAGGTCTGCCCCGCCAAGGGGGAGGAGACGGCCGATCCCGGCCTGACCCCCGCCCAGCTGGTAGAGGCCCTGTCCCGCCAGAAGGCGGCGGAGGTGGCCGCCGGCGCGGCGGAGGACGACCTGGTCATCGCCGCGGACACGGTGGTGTCCATCGACGGCCGGGTGCTGGGCAAGCCCCACAGCACGCAGCAGGCCGCCCAGATGCTGGCCAATCTGTCCGGCCGGGAGCACACGGTGTATACCGGGGTGACCGTCCGCCGGGGCGATCAGATCCTCACCCGGCATGAGGCCACCCAGGTGCGCTTCCGCCCCCTGACCCAGGAGGAGATCGCCGCCTATGTGGCCACGGGGGAGCCCATGGACAAGGCCGGAGCCTACGGCATCCAGGGCCGGGGCGCCCTGCTGGCCCGGGGCATCGACGGGGACTATTTCAATGTGGTGGGTCTGCCCGTGTGTCTGCTGGGGCAGATGCTGCTGCGATTCGGGGTGGACCCCCTGCTGATCTGACCGGACGAGGGAGGACGAGCCGTGAAAGACTTCTTCCATAAAAACGGGGTGCTGGTGCTGATCATCGCCCTGCTGCTGACCCTGCTGGTGGGCATCTCCTCCGTCCTTATGGGCGGACAGGCCGACCCCCTGTCCAACGCGGCGACCACGGTGACCGCCCCGGTGCGAAGCCTGGTGTCCTCCGTGCTGGACTGGGCCGACGGGGTGTATAATTACGTCTTCCGCTACGACGAGATGAACGCCGAGCTGGAGGACCTGCGCCGGCAGGTGGCCCAGCTGGAGGCCGAGCTGCGGGAAAGCGGCGAGGCCGCCCGGGAGAACGAGCAGCTGCGCCAGCTGCTGAAGCTCCAGGCCAAGCATCAGGACTTCGTGTTCGAAGCCGCCCGGGTCACCCAGCGCTCCACCACCAATCTGGAGTCCATCATCACCCTGAGCAAGGGCAGCAGCGCCGGCATCGAAGCGGGCAGCTGCGTGATCTCCGAGACGGGGGTGCTGGTGGGCGTGGTGTCAGAGGTGGGGAGCAACTACTGCCGGGTCTCCACGGTGATCAACCCCGACACCGAGATGGGCGGCCTGTGCGTGCGCACCGACTGCTCCGGCATCCTGGAGGGCGACTTCTCCCTGATGGCGCAGGGAAAGCTGAAGCTGTCCTATCTGCCGGACGATGCCCAGCTGCGCGCCGGGGACCAGGTCGTCACCTCCGGCAAGGGGGAGATCTATCCCCCCGACCTGGTGGTGGGCCGGGTGGAGGAGCTGCTCACCGACCCCTCCGGCATGATGCACTACGCGCTCATCCGGCCCCAGGTGGATCTGGACTCGCTGGTAGAGGTCTTTATCATCAAGGAATTCGACATCGTGGAGTGACCACAGGAGGATACGCCCATGACGAGCCGGGATCAACTGCATAAGTGGGCGGCCTATCTGCTGGGGCTGCTGCCCGTCTGGCTGCTGGACGCCTTCATCCTGCCCCGATACCCGGTGCTGGGCCTGACCCCCGTGCTGCTGCCCGTGGCGGCGGCGGCGGTGGCCGTACTGGAGGGGCCCTCCGCCGGGGCGGGCTTCGGGCTGTTCCTGGGGCTGCTGTGGACCCTGTCTTACCCCGGCGTGCCCGCAGCCATGATCTTTCTGCTGACGCTGGCGGGGCTGACCGCCGGCACCCTGTCCCAATACGCCCTGCGCCGCTCCTTTGTGGGCTGTCTGGTGTGCTCCGCCGCCTGTCTGGCTCTGACGGAGCTGTTCCGCCTGATCAGCGGCGTGATCACCCAGCTGGGCCCCCTGTCTGCCCTGATCTCCGTGCTGCTGGGGGAGCTGCTGCTGTCCCTGTGCTGGACGCCAGTGGTGTACTTCATCTTCTCCCGGGTCTACCGCCGGGTGGGCGGGCAGAAGCTGGCCTGACCCCCTTGCCCATATCTCTCTGAAAGGAGGCCGCCCTTGGACAAACGAGGATTTTACCGCCGGGTGGGCGCGCTGTGCGCCGCCCTGGCCGCGGTGCTGCTGGTCATGGGCGGCACCCTTTATAACGTTCAGGTGGTCAACGGCGACGACTATTACCAGCGCTCTCAAACCCGCATCGCCGAGACCGAGACCGTCCGGTCCGACCGGGGCGACATTCTGGACAGCACCGGCCAGGTGCTGGCCTCCAACCGCACCACCTATCAGGTGACCCTGAGCACCTCACTGATGGGGGACGAGGAGGCGCGCAGCGCCACCCTGCTGTCTCTGATCCAGGTGGCCCGCGCCAGCGGCGTGACATGGACGGACACCCTGCCCATCACCAAGACCGCCCCCTTCCGCTTTACCACCGACTCCCCCTATACCACCACCTCCACCGACGAGGACGGAGCCGCCACCACCTCCCTCACCCGGCTGGGCAAGCTGGCGGTGGCCATGAAGTGGATCCAGGACCCCACCAAGGAGCCTGTGATCCGGACCACCCAGGGCACCGCCCAAAAGCTGGGGCCGATCGACCGGATCCTGGTGGCCATCGGGCTGAAAAAGCTGCCCCAGGCGACGGAGCAGCCCCAGCAGCCGGAGCAGCCCACCGCCCTGCCCACCGCCCAGGAGCTGATGGAGCTGATGAAAGACAGCTTCTCCATCGGGGACATGGTCCCGGACGACGCCCGGGCCGTGGCCGGCGTGCTGTATGAGGTATATCTCCGCAGCAAGGATATATACTGGGAGCAGTATGTCTTTGCCAAGGACGTGGAAATGGACTTCATCGCCCGGGTGAAGGAGCGCTCCCTGTCCGGGGTGAACATCGACCCCGTGTCCGTGCGGCAGTACAACACCTCCATCGCCGCCCATCTGCTGGGGCAGACCGGCCCCATCTACCGGGAGGAGTGGAGCACCTACAAGGACCTCGACTACAACATGAACGACACCGTGGGCAGATTCGGGGCTGAGGCCGCCTTCGAGTCCTGGCTGCGGGGCACCCCCGGCGAGCGCACCGTCGAACGCAACGGCAGCGGCAAGGTGGTGGAGTCCCAGTGGAAAACGGAGCCCAAGCCCGGGGGCAACGTGGTGCTCACCATCGACGCGGACCTTCAGACCGTGGTGGAGCGGGTGCTGGCCCAGCGCCTGCCCCAGCTGAAAAGCAAGGAGGTGGAGGGCGCCTCCTGCGTCATTCTGGACGTGAACGACGCGGGGATCAAGGCCAGCGCCTCCTACCCCACCTTCGACCTGACCCACTACTACTCCAACTACACCGAGTATTCCACCGACCCGCTGAAGCCCCTGTTCAACCGGGTGCTCCAGGGCCTGTACGCCCCCGGCTCCACCTTTAAGATGATCACCGGCATCGCCGGGCTGGAGGAGGGCATCATCACCCCCTACACCCAGATCAAGGACCAGGGCCGGTACACCTATTACTCCAAGGACGGCCCCATGTGCTGGATCTACCGGCAGTACGGCTATCCCCACGGATATGAGACCGTCAGCAAGGCCATCACCGACTCCTGCAACTACTTCTTCTATGAGGTGGGCCGCCAGCTGGGCATCGACCGCCTGCGGGACTACGCCCAGCGTTTCGGCCTGGGCCAGAAGACGGGGGCGGAGCTGTATGAGGAGACCGGCATCCTGGCCGGTCCGGAGTACACCCAGGCCATGGGCGGCACCTGGTACGACGGCAACACCCTGTCCGTAGCCATCGGCCAGGAGAGCACCCAGGTCACCCCCATCCAGCTGGCCAACTATATCGCCACTCTGGTCAACGGCGGCACCCGGTACGCCACCCACCTGCTGAAGGAGGTCCGCTCCAGCGACAACTCCGAAGTCATCTACCCCCACGAGCCGGAGGTGCTCAGCACCATCGACATCGCCCCCCAGAATCTGGACGCGGTGAAAAAGGGCATGCTGGGCCTGACCACCGAGGGCTCCGTGGCCCGGTATTTCCGGGATGTGGGCGTTCAGGTGGGCGCCAAGACCGGCTCCGCCCAGATCAGCGCCCAGAGCGAGTCCAACGCCGTGTTCGTCTGCTTCGCCCCCTATGACGACCCTCAGATCGCCATGGCCATCGTGGTGGAGCACGGCGGCAGCGGCTCCGAGCTGGGGGCCATCGCCGCCGAGATCCTGCGGTACTATTTCGCCGACGAGGCCACCCAGCAGGCCATCCTCAACGGCGAGGAGCTGCCCGGGGAGAGCATCTCTGCCCCCTCCGGGACCACAGCGGCCCAGACGCCCGCCCAGCCTGAGGCGCCCGCTGCCCAGGAGCCTGTCCCCGAGGAGACGGCCCCCGAGGCTCCCCCGGCCGCCGATCCCCCCGCTCAGGAGCAGACGCCCGGCGACCCCGGTGACGGCGGCGGACAGAGCCGCCCGCCGGGAGAAGTTCCGGTCCCCGGCGAATAGCTCTCCGCCCCCCGCGGGGCGCCATCCCACGGTCCATTCTTTCTCCCAACTCTTTTCCGCCTTTTCCGCCCCGTGGGGGCGGGGAAGGCAGGGCCTTTTTCCTCGGAGCTGGGACCATTCTTTCAAAGGAGATGTTTTCAAATGTCCGAAGCATGCACCCACGACTGCTCCAGCTGCGGGTCTGACTGCGCCGCCCGGGACCTGCGGGCCCCGGCCAATCCCAACTCCCACGTGAAAAAGGTCATCGCCGTGGTCAGCGGCAAGGGCGGCGTGGGCAAGAGCACCGTCACCTCCGGCCTGGCCGTAGCCATGGCCCGCCGGGGCAAGAAGGTGGGTATTCTGGACGCCGATATCACCGGCCCCTCCATCCCCACCGCCTTCAACATCCACGAGAAGGCCAACGGCGACGACGTGGGGGTCTACCCCGCCGTATCCGCCGGGGGGATCAAGGTGATCTCCCTGAACATGTTCGTGGAGCACGAGACCGACCCCGTCATCTGGCGCGGCCCGGTCATCGCCGGCATGGTCAAGCAGTTCTGGACCGACGTATCCTGGGGCGACGTGGACTACCTGTTCGTGGATATGCCCCCGGGCACCGGCGACGTGCCCCTGACCGTGTTCCAGTCCCTGCCTGTAGACGGCATCGTGGTGGTCACCTCCCCCCAGGAGCTGGTGTCCATGATCGTCACCAAGGCGGTGAACATGGCCCACATGATGTCCATCCCCGTTCTGGGCCTGGTGGAGAACTACAGCTACTTCCAGTGCCCCGACTGCGGCAAGCGCCACGCCATCTTCGGCGAGAGCCGTCTGGAGGAGACTGCCGCCAAGCAGCACCTGCCCATCCTGGCCCAGCTGCCCATCGACCCGGCCCTGGCCGCGGCGGTGGACGCCGGCAAGGTGGAGCAGGCCGACCTCCACGACCTGGAGCTGGCCGCGGAGAAGCTGGACGTCTAAGCAGAGCAAACCGAGCTACACCCCCGGCGGCCAATGACCGCCGGGGGTGTGTTTTATTCTTTGTGGGTTGTCCATCCCGCAGGTTTCAGAGGATTTTCCCCACTTCTGATTTGCAGACATAAAAGCTGCCGTAAATAAGCCGCTTCTGTCCGCAGGCTTTCCCTGGCCAGCTTTTGCAGGGCACCGTACTGCTCCATGGTCAGTTGGACATGAACGGTTCTCTTGGGTGGTTTGGGTTGGATATTCATATTCTGCCTCCTTCGGAAATTTGCCTCATTATATCCTCTTTTCCGCAGGAATATGGCATTTTAACCTGGATCAGATTAAAATTTGTTGAATTGATCGTTTGTAGGGCGCGACGACCCGGCGCGCCAAAATGCGGGCGGCCGCAGGCCGCCCCTACGGCGTGTATCATTCGTGATTCCTCGTAGGGCCCGATGATCCCTACCCTCTCTGGACTTCGGCCATCTCCCCCTGATAGGGGGAGCCGTCCTCATCGGGCCCTACGGGATACATTGAACGGACGTTGTTTTTCGTAGGGGCGGCCTGTGGCCGCCCGCGGGCCGGTGAGGACACCGGCCCCTACGGATCCTAATGTCTCGGTTTTGCAGATCTATACGACGGGCGGATGATATCCGCCCCTACACGGTGCGTCTCAATAACGCCCCCTCATCCGGCCCTTCGGGCCACCTTCCCCCCTGGGTGGGGAAGGCTTGATAACCATAGGGGCCACTCCCTATTGTGCAAACAAGAACCCCGGGCTGGTCCAACGGACCAGCCCGGGGTATTGTGTTTGGTTTACTATTTCCCGAATCAGAAGATGCCCTGGCACATCATAGCGTCAGCGACCTTCTGGAAGCCAGCGATGTTGGCACCGGCGACCAGGTCATAGCCCAGGCCGTAGCGCTCAGCAGCCTCGACGGAGGCGTTGTAGATGTTGGTCATGATCTGATGCATCTTGGCATCGACTTCCTCAGCAGTCCAATACAGACGCTCGGCGTTCTGAGCCATTTCGAGCTCGGAGACGGAGACGCCGCAGGCGTTGACGGCCTTGGAGGGAGCCACGACCATGTGCTTCTGGCCCTTGAGGAACTCGAGAGCGTCGTTGGTGGTGGGCATATTGGCGACCTCGATGTAGTACTTCACACCGGACTCGGCGATCTTCTTGGCCCACTCCATGTTGACGTCGTTCTGAGTGGCGGCGGGCATATAGATGTCCACGTCCTCGACGCCCCAGCACTTCTTGCCGGCGACGAACTCGCAGCCGTACTTGTCGGCATAGGGCTTGCAGTGCATGGGATCCTTGGCGCGCATCTCAAGGATGAAGTCGAGCTTCTCACCGGAAACGCCGTCGGGATCATGGATGTAGCCGTCGGGACCGGCGAAATAGGTGACCTTCGCGCCGAGCTCGGAAGCCTTCTTCATGATGCCCCAGCCCACGTTGCCGTAGCCGGACATGGCGATGCGCTGGCCCGCGATGTCAAGACCGTCGTGCTTGAGGACCTCGCACAGATAATAGACAGCGCCGAAGCCGGTCGCCTCGGGACGGAGGATGGAGCCGCCGGTCTTGATGTCCTTGCCGGAGATGGCGCCGAATTCAGCGCCGCCGACGATGCGGCGATACTGGCCGTACAGGTAGCCCATTTCGCGGCCGCCGCAGCCGAGGTCACCGGCGGGGCAGTCGAGATCCTGGCCGATGTGACGATACATCTCGGTCATGAAAGCCTGGCAGAAGCGCATGACTTCGCCGTCGCTCTTGCCGCGGGGATCGAAGTCGGAGCCGCCCTTGGCGCCGCCGATGGGCAGGCAGGTCAGAGCATCCTTATAGACCTGCTCGAAGCCCAAGAACTTGATGATGGACAGGTTGACGGAGGGGTCGAAGCGCAGGCCGCCCTTGAAGGGGCCAAGAGCCGCGTTGTACTGAACGCGGTAGCCGCGGTTGACATGCCAAACGTGATCGTCGTCCTCCCAAGTGACGCGGAAGGAGATGGCGCGCTCGGGCTCGACCATCCGCTCCAGCAGGCAGACCTTCTCATACTCGGGGTGGGCGTCGATGACGGGCTCCAGAGAGGTCAGCACCTCCTCAACGGTCTGCAGAAACTCAGGCTCATTGGCGTTCTTGGCCTTGGTGGCCTCGAGAACCTTTTCAATGTACTTGTTCATTGGATCCTTCCTCCTGTTATCAAACATTTTGAGCAAATCTTCTCTGTTTTCTCACCGAAAACGGTGCGGGGGCATGTTTCCTTGTTTCCTCGCCTATAGAATATCACAAAAGGAGTATAAGTAAATAAAGTTTTTAACTGTAGCTTCTACAGTTTTTCAATTGTGAGCGGGTGACTTCCGTTATTTTCGACAGAAAATTGCCCATAGAAATTGTCCGAAATGCACAAGGAGTTTCCTTTTTATCCCATTTTTTCCATTGCGTTTTGCAATACTTTGTTAATCAAATGCCAAACCTAAATAGCCCGTGGCCGTCCAGTCCCATTTTTTAGACGTTTTTGAGTCGTTCCACTTCAGCATGGCGAATTTTTTCTCATCTTCCGGGGCATTTTTGGGGTCTATGGGGGTTCGCAGCTGCCACTGGGCGCCGGGGGCCAGTTCGCCCAGGGCGGACAGCGCCGCGGCCCGGGCGGCAGGGGGGCCCAGCAGCTCTTTGCACACCATGCGGCCCTCCCCCGCCCCCTCGGCACACAGGCAGAAGGGCCCCTCCGGGCAGGTGCCCCCGTACAGCCCGCCGCCGTCCACGGCGCAGCAGCCCGCCTGAAAGGCCAGCGCCTGCTCCGGGTAGCGGATATAGGGCTGGCCCGCCTGCTCCAGCAGCCGGTCCCGCAGGGCGCCGTACTCCCCCGGGGGCAGGGGGCGCAGGGCCACGTCCTCCCGCCGGGGGGGCAGCTGGACCAGCTCCCGCTGGGCCAGCACGAAGCACTCCCGGAAGCCGTTGGCCCCAAAGAAGTCGTGCAGGGAGGGCTGGGCCGGAACGGTGGTCACGGCGGGGATGGACAGGCTCTTAAAGTACCCGTCCGCCCAGGCCAGCAGCGCCCCGGACATCCCCCGGCCCCGGCAGTCGGGGTGGGTGGCTACGGCGTAGAGGTAGGCGGCCTGGAAGTCCCCCTGCCCGGGCACGCGGAACACGGTGTCGAACCAGGCGGACATGGAGCGCACCGCGCCCCCCTCCTCCAGCACGATCACCCGCTCCGGGCGGTAGTAGGTGTTGTAAAAGTTGTCGATATAGGCGTCCTCGTCCCCGAAGGCCAGCTTCCACAGCTGCCGCTGGGCGGGGATATCCTCCGGCACGGAGGTGCGGATGTTCCACATAGCGTTCTTCTCCTTTGTTCTTCTCTCCCGCCTCCAGGGCGGAAGCGCTCACCGGTCTCTTATCAGCTTTCTGACCGCGGCGTACACCGCCCCGCCCACAGCCAGCGAGATCAGACTTTTCAGCGGGACCATATGCGTGACGCTGGCCCAAAAGTAGGTCAGCAGATCGGCGTCCAGCTTGATGCGCCACCCGGGGATCCGGTAGCAGCAGGCCAGATAGGCCCCAAGAAAGGCGGCGGTCCCCAGCGCGGCAGGCAAACGTTTTCCTTTCATGTCAAACCTCCTATGGAAAAAATAAAGCCCCCTGCCGCCGCGTCCGGACGGGCGCTTCAGCAGGGGCTGTGACGGCTCAATACTCGCCGTAAATATCGCTCTTCTTGGGCATGATCAGGGCACAGATCAAATAGGCCAGCAGGCCGGCGCCCCACAGGAAAAACGCCAGGGCCCAGATCACCCGGACGATGGTGGGGTCGATGTCAAAATACTCCGCAATGCCGCCGCACACGCCCAGCAGCTTTTTGCCGGGGCCGTCCAGACGGTACAGTTTCTTTTCTTCCATGAGAAATTCCTCCTTGATTTAACATGCGCTGTTCTGTTGTCCCTATGATATACCGGCAGCCGGGAAAAGTCATAAAAGGAACATTAAAATTTCCTTCATTTCCCCGGTGTTACTTCTTCTCCACCGCGGCCACCAGGTCGCCGTTGGCGTTGAAGCACACCCGGCGGATGGTGTTGCCGGTGTTCTTGGTGATGTCGTCCATGCGCAGGCTCTCGGTGACCGTGGACTCCAGGGAGAAGGCCGCGCCGTGGCGCTTGGCCCGGCCGGTGCGGCCGATGCGGTGGACGTAGTCCTCGTTGTGCTCCGGGATGTCGAAGTTGAACACCGCGTCCACATCGTCGATGTCCAGGCCCCGGGCGGCCACATCGGTGGCCGCCAGCACCCGCAGCTGGCCGTCCCGGAACTTCTGCAGGGTCTTTTCCCGCACCCGCTGCTGGATGTCCCCGTGGATCGCCTCGCAGGAGATGCCCCGCATCTGCAGCAGGCCCGCCAGCCGGTCGGTCATGTTCTTGGTGTTGCAGAAGGCGATCACCCGGTCATAGCCCCCCATGTCCAGCAGGCGGGCCAGGGTGTCGGCCTTGCGGCTGCGGTCCACCTCCATGCGGTACTGGACGATGTCGGGCTTGTTCTCCTGGTCGGCCTGGACGGTGATCTCCACCGGCTCCCGCTGGTACACCCAGGAGATGTCCAGCACCTCCCGGCTGATGGTGGCAGAGAACATGCCCAGGTTCTTCCGCTTGGGCATCAGGTCCAGGATGTGGGTCACGTCCCGGAC
Organism: Alloprevotella sp.; assembly: GCA_963650435.1. GTDB lineage: Bacteria > Bacillota > Clostridia > Oscillospirales > Oscillospiraceae > Lawsonibacter. Next base: position 17,208 of record CAVJLQ010000109.1, read on the forward strand.
AAAGCCCATGTCCAGCATCCGATCCGCCTCGTCCAGCACCACGGTCTGCACCTTGTCCAGGCGCACCGTGCGGCGCTTTACATGGTCCATCAGGCGGCCGGGGGTGGCCACCACGATCTGGGGGGCCTTCTTCAGCTGGGTGATCTGCTTGTCGATGGGCTGGCCGCCGTAGAGGCAGACCACCCGCACCCCCTCTTTGAAGGCGCACAGGTCCCGCAGTTCGTCCCGGATCTGGATGGCCAGCTCCCGGGTGGGGGCCAGCACAAGGCCGGTGACCTCGCTGCCCGCGGGGTCGGTGTGCTCCACCATGGGGATGCCGAAGGCAAAGGTCTTGCCCGTGCCCGTGGGGGCCTTGGCGATAACGTCCCTCCACTCCATAAAATAGGGGATGGCCCCGGCCTGCACCGGGGTGGCCTGGACGTAGCCCTTCTTCTCAATGGCCCGCATCACCTCGTCGGACAGATGCAGGTCGGTATACTTCATCTCTTCGTTCACGGTCTGGCCGTTGATCTCCATGCTGTATTTCTCCTTTTCTTCTCCCGGCGGCGCGGCCGGGCACGTTCAGCAAAGATCCAAGGCCAACCCATTTTTTCTCCACGCCGTTTTCCTCCGGCGCGGCCCCAGATCTGCGGGGAATACTCCCCCATTTTGCAGTTTACTTTTCTATTATAGCCGCTGCCGCCGCCCTTGTCTACAGCAAAAAGCCGGGACCGCGATGCGGTCCCGGCTTTTGAAAGCGACGATCAGTGCATCAGGCACAGCACCAGGGTGAGCACCACCCAGACGATGGCCACCCACTTGGTCCACCGGGCCAGCTTGGCGTCCAGGCTCTTGGCCTTGTTCTTGGACAGGAAGGTGTCCGCGCCGCCGCCGATGGCGCCGGA
>CAVJLQ010000110.1:0-8255 GCA_963650435.1 Alloprevotella sp.
TGGTGTACCGGCTGGAGAAGATCAAGAAGCTCACCGGCCTGGACCTGCGGGAGTTCGACGACGCCATCACCTTCAAGGTGGCCCTCATGGTCAAGAAGTATCTGATCTCCCGGGGCATCGAGTCCTGAATCTGATCGTTCCTCAGCGCCCCTCTGCGAAAGCAGAGGGGCGCTTTTTTGTGAGGATGCTCAAAGGGAAAACCCGGAAGATCGGCCGGTTCGTCTTATCTCCTATTGACAAGGTAGGAGTTAGAGGGTATTATGTCCTATAGAAACAGTAGGAATTAAGACAGAAAGGCGCTGAAGCGTATGATGATCTCATCCAAAGGCCGCTATGCCCTCCGGGTGATGCTGGAGCTTGCGGAGCACCGGGACGAGGGCTATATCCGTCTGAGCGATATCGCCCGGCGGCAGGAGATCTCCCGCAAGTATCTGGAGAGCATCATGCCGGAGCTGTGTCGGGCCGGCCTGGTGGACAGCGCTCTGGGCAAGACGGGGGGCTACCGCCTGACCCGGCAGCCCGGGGAGTACAGGGTGGGGGAGATCCTCACCGCGGCGGAGGGCGAGCTGGTGCCCGTCTCCTGCCAGGCCATGGACGGCGGCCAGTGCGACCGCATGGGCATGTGCTACACCCTTCCGTTCTGGAAGGGCCTTGAAAACCGCATCACCGAATATGTCAACAGCTATACCCTTCAGGATCTTCTGGATCTGAAGCCTGATCAAAGTGAAGCGGTCTGCGGGTGTCAGACCGACAGCGAAAAAGAAGGAGCATCCCTATGAAAAACAAAAATCTGCTGGAGATCAAGGATCTGCACGTCAATGTGGAGGACAAGGAGATCCTCCACGGCGTGGAGCTGAACGTGGGCCATGACGAGGTCCATGTGCTCATGGGCCCCAACGGCACGGGCAAGTCCACCCTGGGCTATGCCATCACCGGCAACCCCGCCTATACCGTCACCGGGGGACAGATCGTCTTTGACGGCGAGGACATCACCGGGCTGCCCGTGAACGAGCGGGCCAAGAAGGGCATCTTCCTGTCCTTCCAGAACCCCCTGGAGGTGCCCGGCGTCACTCTGAGCGCCTTTATCCGCAGCGCCCTGGAGCAGAAGACGGGCAGCCGCCTGCGCCTGTGGGACTTCAAGAAGAAGCTGGCCGAGACCATGAAGCTGCTGAACATGGACGAGAGCTACGCCGAACGTGACCTGAACGTGGGCTTCTCCGGCGGCGAGAAGAAGAAGGCGGAGATCCTGCAGATGCTCATGCTGGAGCCCAAGCTGGCCATCCTGGATGAGACCGACTCCGGCTTGGACGTGGACGCGGTGCGCACCGTGTCTGAGGGGGTGCGCCTGTTCCGGGAGCGGACCCACGGCTCCCTGCTCATCATCACCCACTCCACCCGCATCCTGGAGGCCCTCCATGTGGACGCCGCCCATGTGATGGAGAACGGCGTCATCGTGAAAAACGGTGGGGCCGAGCTGGTGGAGCAGATCAACGAGAACGGCTTCGGCGCCCTGAAGGCCGAGTGATACGGAGGTCAGAGCATGGCGGAAAGCAAAGAGAAAACCTATGTAGAGGACGTAGACCGCAGCGTCTATGACATCCGGGACGAGGAGCACGACGCCTACCGCATGGAGGAGGGCCTGACCCCCGCCATCGTGGACAGGCTGTCCAAGGAGAAGAACGACCCCGTCTGGATGCAGCAGTTCCGGCTGCAGTCCCTCCAGATCTATAACGAGCTGCCCCTTCCCAACTGGGGGCCGTCCATCGAGGGGCTGGACATGGCCCATATCGCCACCTACGTCCGCCCCAATACCAAGATGCAGAACGACTGGGAGAATGTGCCCCAGGACATCAAGGACACCTTCGAGCGCCTGGGCATCCCCCAGGCGGAGCGGAAGTCCCTGGCCGGTGTGGGCGCCCAGTACGACTCTGAATTGGTGTATCACAACGTGAAGGACTCCGTGGCCGCCGAGGGCGTGGTGTATACCGACATGGAGAGCGCCCTTCACGGGGAGTACGCCGACATGGTGAAGAAGTACTTCATGAAGCTGGTCACCCCCCGGGATCACAAGTTTGCCGCTCTTCACGGCGCGGTGTGGTCGGGCGGCTCCTTCGTGTATGTGCCCAAAGGGGTGCACCTGTCCATCCCCCTGCAGTCCTACTTCCGGCTGAATGCCAAGGGGGCCGGTCAGTTTGAGCACACCCTGATCATCGTGGACGAGGGGGCCAGCCTCCACTTCATCGAGGGCTGCTCCGCCCCCAAGTACAACGTGGCCAACCTCCACGCCGGCTGCGTGGAGCTGTATGTGAAGAAGGGCGCCAAGCTCCGGTACTCCACCATCGAAAACTGGTCGAAGAACATGTACAACCTGAACACCAAGCGGGCGCTGGTGGAGGAGGGCGGCACCATCGAGTGGGTGTCCGGCTCCTTCGGCTCCCATGTGGGCTGCCTGTACCCCATGAGCGTGCTGAAGGGGGACAACTCCCGCATGGAGTTCACCGGCGTCACCTTTGCCGGAGCGGGCCAGAACCTGGACACCGGCGCCAAGGTGGTGCACATCGGCAAGAACACCAGCAGCTATATGAACACCCGGTCCATCAGCAAGAGCGGCGGCATCAGCACCTTCCGCAGCAGCGTGGTGGTGGAGAAGGGGGCCAAGGGGGCCAAGTCCGCCGTGTCCTGCCAGTCCCTGATGCTGGACTCCGTCTCCCGGTCTGACACCATCCCCGCCATGGACATCCGCACCCGGGATGCCGCCATCGGCCACGAGGCCAAGATCGGCGCCATCAGCAACGAGGCGGTGTTCTATCTCATGAGCCGGGGCATGAGCGAGGAGGACGCCCGCGCCCTCATCGTCAGCGGCTTTGCGGACAACGTGTCCAAGGAGCTGCCCCTGGAGTACGCGGTGGAGATGAACAACCTGATCCGCCTGGAGATGAAGGGCAGCATCGGCTGAGGGGAAAGGAGCAAAGCATATGGATACGATCATAGTCAATCAGCTCCCCACGCCCACCTGGAACCGCCTGGGGGTCAACGGTACCGCCCTGGCCTGGGATGAGCAGAACAGCCGGAAGCTGGAGGGGGAGCTCTGCTGCGCCGCCGCCGGGGAGGAGAAGACCCTCCGCGTGGCGGAGAGCGGCCAGGGGGAGTACAGTGAAAAGACCGTGACCGTGCAGGCCCAGGCCGGCAGCAGCGTCACGGTGTACGAGGATCTGCGGGCCGCCCGGAGCCTGCTGGTGCGCACGGAGCTGGAGGTGGGGGAAAACGCCCGCATCCGCCTGGTGCAGCTGCTGGCCACGGAGGAGGACGCCGTCCTGCGCAGCGAGGTGAGCGGCAGCTGCGGCGAAAACGGCAGCGTGGAGCTGCTCCAGGTCATGCTGGGCCGGGGCGATGTATACGCCGACAGCCGCTTTGTTTTGAAGGGAGAGGGCTCCGCCCTGAAGGCCAATCTGGGCTATCTGGGTCAGAAGCGCCAGACCGTGGACATCGATTTGGCGGTGGATCACTACGGGAAAAAGACCAACAGCCAGATCAATGCCGCCGGGGCCCTGAAGGACGCCGCGAAGAAGATCTTCCGGGGCACCATCGACTTTAAGACGGGCTCCTCCGACTCCGTAGGCAGCGAGCAGGAGACCGTGCTCATGCTGGGGGAGGACGCGGTGAACAAGACCGTCCCCCTGATCCTGTGTGCCGAGGAGAATGTGGAGGGCACCCACGGGGCCACCATCGGCGAGCTGGACGACGACACCCTGTTCTACTTCGAGAGCCGGGGCATCGACCGCCGGACGGCGGAGAACATCCTGGCCCGGGCGTCCATTGAGCGCCTGGCCCGGGCCGTGGGCGACCGGGAGCTGGAAGAGAAGATCATCGACGGACTGAATGAGGAGCTGTAATATGGAACGTGATTACAGAAAAGATTTTCCCCTGCTGATGAATACGGACGTGGCCTATCTGGACAGTGCCGCCACCGCTCAGCGCCCCCAGTGCGTGCTGGATGCGGAGGAAAAGTTCTATACCACCTGCAACGCCAACCCCCTGCGGGGACTGTATCCCCTGAGCATCGCGGCCACGGACGCCTATGAGAACGCCCGGGAGGCGGTGCGGAAGTTCCTGAATGCCGCCAGCACCCGGGAGATCATTTTCACCCGCAACACCAGCGAGAGCCTGAACCTGGTGGCCTACAGCTACGGCCTGTCCAACGTGAAGGCGGGGGACGAGGTGGTGGTGTCCATCATGGAGCACCACAGCAACCTGCTGCCCTGGCAGATGGTGTGCCGCCAGACCGGGGCCAAGCTGCGCTTCATCGAGTGTGAGATGGACGGCAGCGTGGATCTGAACAAGGTGGAAGCCCTGATCGGCAGCCGCACCAAGATCGTGGCCATGACCCAGGTATCCAACGTGCTGGGCCGGGAGAACCCCATCCGCCAGGTGGCGGAACTGGCCCACCGGGTGGGGGCCGTGATGGTGGTGGACGGTGCCCAGAGCACCCCCCACATGCCCGTGGACGTGCAGGCTCTGGGGGCGGACTTCCTGGCCTTCTCCGGCCACAAGGTCTACGGCCCCATGGGCATCGGCGTCCTGTACGGGCGGGAGGAGCTGCTGGAGCAGATGCCTCCCTTCCTCGCCGGCGGTGAGATGATCGAATCCGTCACCCGGGAGGGGGCGGTCTATGCGGAACTGCCCCACAAGTTCGAGGCGGGTACCGTCAACGCCGCGGGGGCTGCGGGGCTCCACGCCGCTCTGGATTACATGGAGCAGGTGGGCTTTGAGACTATGCAGCGGCGGGAGCTGGAGCTGACCCGCCGGGCCATGGAGGGCATGCAGCAGATCCCCCATGTGCACATCCTGGGCTCTGATGAGCCGGAGGAGCACCACGGCATCGTCACCTTCACCGTGGACGGAGTCCACCCCCACGACATCGGCCAGATCCTGGCCTCCGACGGGGTGAACATCCGGGCGGGCCACCACTGCGCCCAGCCCCTGCTGGCCTACCTGGGGCACCCCTCCACCGCCCGGGCCAGCATCGCCTTCTATAATACGGAGGAGGAGATCGACCGCCTGCTGGCCAGCGTCTCCACCCTGAGGGAGCGGATGGGATATGGAAAATAGAAGCTTTTATAACGAGATCCTCACCGAGCACAACATCCACCCGGAGTTCAAGCACGACCTGCCCGACGCGGACATCGTGCTGGAGGGGGTCAACCCCAGCTGCGGCGACGACATCTACCTGAAGCTGAAGCTGGACGGGGACACCATTACTGACGGCGCCTTTGTGGGGGACGGCTGCGCCATCTCCCAGGCCTCCGCCGACATCATGCTGGGCATGGTCATCGGCAAGCGGAAGGACGAGGCCCTGAAGCTGGGTGACATCTTCCTGCGGATGATCCAGGGGGAGGCCAGCGAGGAGGAGATAGACCAGCTGGAGGAGGCCGGCGCCCTGCGGGACGTGGCCCATATGCCCGCCCGGGTGAAGTGTGCCGTGCTGGGCTGGCGCACGCTGAAAGAGGCCCTGAACGGGGAGCAGAAGTAGCTAAGGGAGGATGGCGCATGGAAAAGACCGGACGCAGCACAGCGGAGCACTATGTCTGGGGCCGGAACTGTGACGGCTGGCATTTTGTCAAGCGGGACGACCTGAGCGTGATCGCGGAGAAGATGCCGCCCCATACGGAGGAAGAGGCCCACTTCCATCGCCGTTCCCGGCAGTTCTTCTATCTTCTGCGGGGCAAGGCGGTCATGCGTTTCCTGGACAGAGCAGTTGTTCTGGAGGAGGGCGAGGGCATCGAGATCCCGCCGGAGGAGCCCCACCAGATGACCAACCCTACGGACGGAGAGACCGAGTTTATTGTAGTGTCCATGCCTAAGTCCCATGGAGACCGTGAGAGCGTTAAGCTGTAAAGAATAAGCCTGTGGCCTGCGGCCACAGGCTTATTTTTCACTTGCCGGGGGCAGCATACCATCCGGTGGGTCCGTCTGAAATTCCGTCATGTTCCCCCAGTAGCGCTTGGGCATGTGGGTCTGGCGGCACTTGGGGTCATAGCGTCCCTCAATGGCGATGGTCTTGTAGAAGGCCCGCCACATCTCCCGGAAGGCCCGCTCCTGGCCGCTGGGCGGGCCCAGGTGGAAGTCGTCCACGGGCAGGATGGCCCAGCGGCCGGGCTGGGCGAACAGGGCCTCCCGGTGGGTGCGGTCGTAGAGGACGAAGCGCTCAGTGGACAGCCGCCCGCAGAAGTGGGGCCGCAGCAGGGGCAGCACCCGGTTCTTGGGGGTGATCTCCCCGGCCAGCACGCCTCCGGCGTCGGAAAAGCGGACGAAGCCGGTGAGCAGATGGGCTTCGCTGTTCAGATGCTGCACCGCCCGGCGCACCCGGTCCACTGTGGGGTCGGCCAGATCTTTGGTCACCGAAGGGCCCCGTTCGTACCCCAGCTGAATGAAGCGCCACAGCCACAGCTCCTTGTCCTCCATACAGGTGAGAAAGCCCCGGGAGACCATGTTCTGCCCCGGGCCGCCGAACTTCTCTTTGAAGGAGCGGAACACCCGCTTGGCGTGGCCCTGGTGGGTGACCACGGTGCGCTCCGGGTACAGGGAGCACAGGGGGCAGCCCTCCGGGCGGAAGTCCGCCGGGGCCTCCCGGTTGACATAAGCCTCATATACACAGGTGAGGAACCCGGCAAAGCTGCCGTCGTAGCGGTAGGAGACCTCGGTCCAGTCCATAGGCACCTCCTAACCCGCGGAGCGGGGCGGGTCGAACAGGGACAGCTGCTGGCCGGACAGAGGGGCATCTGCCGGCCCCTCCAGGGCCAGCAGGTGGCGGAGCAGGCCGTCCTCCCGCACCCGCAGACCCACCATGGGCCGGCCGGAGCAGGTGAGGAAATACTGGGCCCGCTTCAGCACCACCCCCAGGCGCTTCAGCCCCTCGAAGGTCAGGGGGCCCACCCGCCGGGCGGTGAGGATCCGGTGGGCGCTGGTGACGCCGATCCCCGGCACCCGCAGCAGGGCCTCGTAGTCCGCCCGGTTCACCTCCACCGGGAAGAACTCCAGATGCCGCAGGGCCCAGCAGCACTTGGGGTCCAGCCGGGGATCCAGGTCGGGCTGCTCCTCGTCCAGGATCTCCTCCGCCCGGAATCCGTAAAACCGCAGCAGCCAGTCCGCCTGATACAGGCGGTGCTCCCGCCGGAGGGGCGGGAGGAACCCCTCCGGCGCGGGCAGAAGGGGACTGTGAGACACGGGCATATAGGCGGAGTAGAACACCCGCTTCAGCTTATACTTGTCGTAAAGGGACTGGGTGAGGGTGAGAATGTGCCGGTCACTCTCCGGGGTGGCCCCCACGATCATCTGGGTGGACTGCCCCGCCGGGGCGAAGCGGGGGGCCCGGCGGGACAGGCGCAGCTCCTGCCGGGAGACGGTGATGCCGTCCCGGATCTGGGCCATGGGGGCCAGAATGGCCTGCTTTCCCTTATCCGGGGCCAGCAGGGCCAGACTGCGCTGGCTGGGCAGCTCGATGTTCACGGACAGGCGGTCGGCCAGCAGGCCCAGCTGCCGGGTGAGCAGAGGATCCGCCCCGGGGATGGCCTTGGCGTGGATGTAGCCGCCGAAGCGGTACTTCTCCCGCAGCAGCCGCAGGGCGGCGACCATCCGCTCGGTGGTGTAGTCGGGGCTGACCAGGACGGAGGAGGAGAGAAACAGCCCCTCGATGTAGTTCCGGCGGTAGAAGCCCATGGTCAGCTCGCACAGCTCCTCCGGGGTAAAGGCCGCCCGGGGCAGGTCGTTGGAGCGGCGGTTGACGCAGTACTGGCAGTCGTACACGCATACGTTGGTCATCAGCACCTTCAGCAGGGAGATGCACCGCCCGTCGGCAGAGAAGGAGTGGCAGCAGCCGGGGGCGGTGGTGCTGCCGATGGTGCCCGGCCGCCCGGGGCGGTCCATGCCGCTGGAGGTGCAGGCGGCGTCGTACTTGGCGGCGTCGGATAGGATCGTCAGTTTATCCATCAGCTCCATGTCTGCACACCCCTCAAAAAGAACGTTTGTTTCATTATACTCCGTTTGCGGGAAAAGTCAACTGAAAATAGAAAAAATGTTCGATTTCTGATGGAAGGGCGGGGTGAGAAAATAAACGCAGGAAATATGAAAATTCTCTTGACTTTTTCTGCCGGTCTGGTATAATATCGCTTGTCCCTGCGAGAGCGGGTACAAAATAGCGGGTTTGTGTAAGGGTAGCACAGCAGACTCTGACTCTGTATGTGAGGGTTCGAATCCTT
>CAVJLQ010000111.1:0-3758 GCA_963650435.1 Alloprevotella sp.
TCCGGTCGATGACGAACTGGTAGAATGTATTCGTGGCCTGCGGCCCCATGCCGCCAAGGACACCTAAACGGTCAGTCATAGTGTTACCTCAAAGAATGTGGAAAGTTGCAGATCAAGGAAGGGGCCGCAGGCCCAGGGGGCCCCGCCGCGACCCAGCGATAGCGGTCGCGGTGGGGAGAGGAGGAGCAGCGGAGTGAATGAGTTCCCGCCGCTCCGGCGGGAACGAATAATACGGAGCTTGCGACGACGAGGGCCCCATGCCGCCAAGGACACCTAAACGTTCAGTCATAGATAAACCTCAAATATTAGAATACCCTCCCGCCCTCCCATTTAGGTGTATAGGGGGCTTCGCCCCCTATGACCCCCGTGCGGGCGCATGATATGCGCCCCTACAAAAAGAAATGGGCCCCCGGCAAAGCCGAAGGCTTTGTTGGGGAGAGGACGAGCAAGGGAACGCAGCGAGGGATGCCCATGCCTGGGCGTCCCGAGTGCAGTGTACTTTGCGAGGACGAGGCGCGCCGGGTCGTCGCGCCCTACACGCCGTAGGGGCGGATGTCCTCATCCGCCCATCGTACAGGGCCGCAGGATGTGGCGGGAGAATTTGTAGGGGCGGATATCATCCGCCCGCGTTCTCTCATTTGCCCCCTCATCCGGCTCTTTGAGCCACCTTCCCCCCTAGGTGGGGAAGGCTTTTAGGGCGGCCCCAGGCCGCCCGGGGGGCATAGGAGGACGGAGCGCCCCTGGGAACCCATTTGAAGCCCAACGAAGTGGGTTCAAATGGGAGAGGACGAACAGCGGAATGAGCGAGCTTTCGCCGTCCCGGCGGAAGCGAACGATATGGAGCTTGTGAGGACGAGGTGGGTGGGTATAAAATCAATTACAAATTCTCCTCCGGCACCTTATTATGCCGGTCGAACCGCACCATATTCCCGATATGGGTCTTCCACACCCGCCAGAAGCGCTGGGGGCCGAAGTCCCGGCTGTACTCCAGGGAGTGGGTGGCCGCCCCCTTCTTCAGCAGGGCCTTCATCCGGGGGTGGTAGGACTTGGGCACGAACTTGAAGGCCACCGCCTTGGGCACCATCCGCCACAGGGACTCGTTCTCCGTGATGATGAATGGCAGCTCCTTGTGCTCCACCCGGTCCTCCACCAGCAGCTTGGCGATGTTGTACCCCGCGCCGGTGACGTAGTAGTTGCTGCGGCCCTGGCGGCAGTTGATCTCGAACAGCTTATACTTGCCGTCCCGGCTGTCGTACTTGATGTCGAAGTTGGAGAAGCCGGTGTAGTGCAGGCTCTCCAGCAGGGCGCGGATCTTATTGCACAGGGCCTCGTCATGCTCGGTGATGATCACGGCGTGGTTGCCGATGCCGTGGGGGGAGTGCTCCTCCAGCAGCACATGGCCCAGACACATGAGCTTCACCTGGGCGTTCCGGTCGGAGTAGTTGGTGAGCACCCGCATATAGGTGTCGTCCCCGGGGATGAACTCCTGCAGCACCATGTGGTCGGGGTAGCCCGCGGCGTACACCGCGTCCAGGGCGTCCAGCAGCTCCTGGCGGCTTTGGCAGATGTAGACCTTCTTGATGCCCTCGAACTCGTGCTGCCAGTAGGCCACGCCGTCGGCGGGCTTGGCGATGTAGGGCGGGCCCCAGGGCAGGTCGAAGTCGTGGCCCATGGACTTGTCGTAGATGAAGGTGGCGGGGTGGTCGATGCCGTGCTGGTCGCACAGCTGATAGAAATACTCCTTGTTGATCAGCCGGTCCAGCAGGTCGCCGGGGATATAGGGGGCGATGGCGTTGGCGGGCATCTGGTCCTTGTACCGGGCGGCCAGCTGCACATAGCTGTCCCCGCAGCCGATGACCAGGACGGTCTTGTCCGGCAGCTGGGCGCACACCTCGTTCACATGCCGCAGGAACACCTCGTCCTTGTCGTTGTCGGGGCAGGTGCGGTAGTCGATGATGGCGCTGAAGGCGCAGGGGAAGGTGTGGAACTTGCCGTAGGCGATGGATTTGACGCCGTAGGCCTCGTGAAAGGCCCGGGCCACGCTGTATACGTTGATGTCGCCGCCGAAGAGCAGCGGCTGGAAGGAGAGGTCGGTTGCCATATCAGTCAACTCCTGTATGATGTGAGTTCAAGCTTCTGTTTTGGGGCGCTCATCCCCGTAGGTCCGGGCGTACCAGGCCAGGAAGCCCTGGACGCTCAGCCGGTCGTTCAGGTCCCGGATGGGGCGGCAGGCGGAGGAGATGATCTCCTCGTCGCTCTTGGTGCGGCGCAGGGCGTCGTAGTCCGGCCCCAGGGGATCGCCGTATTTGTTCGCGGTGGCATAGTAGATATACTCCCGCAGCAGGGGCGGGGCGGCCTGCTTGTATTCCTTCCCCAGCTGCCGCCGCCGGTGGTGGAGGGTTTGGGCGATCTCGTGCCGGGGCAGGCCCTCCTGCTCCAAAGTCCGGGCCAGGTCGGCCAGATCCCGGACGGCCCGCTCATACTCCAGCCGCAGGGGGTTGTCCTTCAGCCCGTCCCGTGCCAGCAGCTCCAGCTCCCGGGCCATTTCCCGGTCAAGCGGCCGGGAGGATGCGCTCACCGGTACTCCGTGACGAAGCCCTTGGCGTACAGGGGGTCGATGTCGAAGGCGGCCTCGTCCCCCACGGAGCACTTCAGGTCAGTCACGTTCAGCACCGTCTCCGCCGCGCCGATGGAGCCGATGATCTTCACCCTCTGCCCGCCGATGCGCACGGTGCGCTTCCGGTCCCGCCGCCAGCGGCGCAGGGTGCCCCACAGGGTGTCGTTGTCCCAGGGGCGCTCCGGCGCGCCGAAGCCGTTGAGATAGCCCACGGGCAGGATGGCCACCCGGGTGGCCCGGCCCAGGGTGACGGACTTGCCGCTGCCCACGGTGTGTCCCTTGGGCAGCCAGCGCACCTCGGTGAGGGGGGCCAGGCCGTAGCCCACCTTGGCCAGGCCGTCGTCCTTGCTGCGGCGGCAGCGGCCCAGCAGGGCCGAGCCCGCCCGCACCCCGTCCAGCCGGGCGAAGTCGTAGTGCAGCAGGGCGTAAGACCCGGCGGCGTGGACGATGCCTGTCTCGAACCCGGCGGCGTGGATGGCGTCCAGCACCTGCTTGAACTGCTCCAGCTGGCCGCTGGCCTCCTGCCCCCGGGGGGCGGAGCCGTGCAGCTGGGTGTAGATCCCCGTCAGGGCCACGTTGGGCAGCGAGCGGTAGGCCAGCAGGATCTTCTCCGGCTCCCCCACCAGAAAGCCGCCGAAGCCCATGCCGGTGTCCACCTGGATGTGGGCCTCCACCACGGTGGAGCGGTTCTCCGCCAGGGCGTTCAGGGCCATGCCCGTGTCCACGGAGGACACGGTGCACACCACGTTCAGGTCCACCAGCTGCTCCAGCAGCTCCCGGTCGGTGGTGGAGCGGAGCATGAGGATCTCCTCCTCCACAAAGCCGGCCTCCCGCAGGGCGCGGGCCTCCTCTACCTCGTGGACGGCGAAATGGGTGATCCCCTCGTCCCGCAGCAGCTGGGCCAGGGGGACGGTGCCCACCCCGCCGCCGTCGCCGGAGAGCATCCCGTAGATCACGGCCCCCCGGGCCTTCTCCTTGATGACGGCGATGTTCTGTTTTACCAGCGCCTTTTCGATGACCAGTGTGCGCATGGGGTGCCTCCTTCTCTCTGTGCGGCGGATCGGAACGGGGAAGAGCGTCTTCCCCTTCAGTTTGTCTCTAACTGAATGATTTTACCACACAAACAGCGGAATATCAATAT
>CAVJLQ010000112.1:0-12956 GCA_963650435.1 Alloprevotella sp.
CGCTGCCGTCCCGCCGTTTGCAATGCCGCTGATGTCAAGGATGCGGTAGAACTTGTAGGTAACGCCCGCAACAGCGTTTGTGATCGTGACGGAACCTTTCAGGACATTTCCGGCATCATCTTTCATAGGCTCAAGCGCCATTGCCCCGGTGGCCATGGCTCCCGCCAGGATCAGGGCCGCCAGCAGGGCCGCAAAGGATCGTTTCAGTTTCTTCATAGTTTTACTCCCTTTCGCCTCTTTTTTGTGATTTTTTGATCTGATCTGTGTCTCCCGCCCCTGCGGGGCGGGAACACGGGGTCCTTTCGCCATTGGTCTCTTGTGTCCCCCGCCCCTGCTGGGCGGAAAACACGGGGTTCTTTCGCCGTGGGGCTCTTTGTGTCCCCCGCCCCTGCGGGGCGGAAAACACGGGGTCCTGCGCGTATACTCACCTATCCATGCGCCCCCTCCTCCCGTCGGTGTTTGAGGAATATGGCAGCGCACATACAGGCTGTGAGCAGAAGCATCACGCCCGCGGCGTAATACCCGGTACGGCCGCCCTCGCCGGTCTCCGGCAGCTGGGCGGTGGTGCGGTTCAAAACGCGGATGTGGTAGGCGGTGCCCGCCGGGGCCACATAGCTGTGGCTCTCTACGGTGACGCTGCCGTTCTCGTTCAGCGTCAGATAGGCCGGCTGGTCAAAGCCCAGATAGCCCTCCGGGGCCAGGGTCTCGGTCAGGCGGTAGCGCTGGTCATAGCGCAGGTTGTCGAAGCTGAGCGCGCCCTGGGCGTCGGTCACGGCGGTCTTGACCACCGCGCCGTCCAGGGGCTCTCCGTTTTCGTCCACAGCAACGAGCGCAAACTCTGCGCCGGGAACGGCGATCTTTCCGGAGATGTCCAGCTTTTCCAGATAGAGCATGGGGCGCTTGGGGGTGTTCTCCGCCACAAGGGAGATGTGGTCCAGCCCCGTTATGGTGCGGTAGCTCACGATCCAGTTGGCAAAGGTGTAGTCCGCCTTGCAGTTCTCCGCGCCGATCTTCAGCTCGCGGATGGACCATGTGACGGCCTCACCGTTCACGATCATGGGCAGGGATGTCCAGGTGTGGGCCCAGCCGTGGACGCCGGTCAGGGTCACAGCGGCGGACTGGCCGCTCTCCCGCAGGATGGTGGCCGCGGTGTTGGCGCTGCCGTTGGCCAGCAGCTGCACCACCACGTCGGCGCGCTCGCTGTCCTCGCAGTTCCAGCGCTTCACGGCGGTGACGTCCACGGGGTCGGAGCTGTTGCGGATGACCAGCAGGCCCTTGTCATACCGCGCCCATGTCCCGGACTCGCTCTTGATGCCGATCTCCGCGTTTGCCGTGCCGTCGCCGGTGGTGTCGCTGGTGTAGCCGATGCGCACGTCGCCCACGCTGTGGTAGCCCGCGGGGGTCTTGGTCTCCCGGACGATGATGTCGCCCATGTCATAGGCGAAGCCCTCGGTGCTGATGTTGGTATAGCCGTCGCAGGCGAGGGTGGTGATCTTGCCGTTGCCGTGGCTGTCGAAGTAATACAGCCCGGTCTCCTCGTTGTAGTCGAAGGTCATGAGCTCCCCGTTCTGATAGAGCTGGAACTCCGCCCCGGCCAGGGCCTGGCCCGTGGCGGCGTCCTCCTTCTTGATCATCAGGGAATTGCCCCGGAAATAGATGTTGTTGAACTCCGCCCGCAGCCACTCCGGGTCCTCCAGGTCGGTGGCGTGGGTGGTGCCCTTGACGGAGATGGTGCCGCCGGTGCCGGTGGCCGTCTGGCCCAGGGCGGAGGAGTCCACCACGACCCACTCGGCGTAGTCCGCGCTGCCCGAAACGTCCGGCGGATGCTCCGTGATGATCCACTCCTCGTTATACTTCACGTCGCCGAACTCCCACAGCAGAGTGTTGTCGTTCCCGTCGCCGTCGTCAATGGGGGTCAGCCAGCCGGTGATCTGATCGGAGGTAAGCCCCAGCGCGTTCAGGATGCGGCTGCGCTCGGCGCTGCCGGCCTCCGTGACGGTCATGATGTACCGCTTGCTCTCGTCGGCGTTCACGGCGTGGATATAGAAGCCCTCCTTGGACTGCTGGATCAGCGTCTCGTTGCCGGAGAAGGTCTTTGTGGTGTGGACGCGGCCCTCCTTGCGGACCAGCAGGCCGTCCAGGTGCCAGACCTTGGCGTCCTCACTGTTTTGGACCGCCTTGAGCTCATACCAGCGGATGGCATAGCCGTACTCGTTCAGGTCGTTCACATCTACGGTGATGAAGTCGCCGGCCTCGTTGGGCACGCTGAGCTGGCCGCTGGTGGCATAGGTCTTCAGCGCCTGGAACATGGCGTTGTCGTCCGGGAAGCTGGTGAACCACTGCTCGGTGTCCGTGCCGTAGAGGTTCCGGATGATCTTATCGTTGCTGTAATAGGTGGCGCCGTTCTCCATCCTGACGGCGTACTCCTCGTTGAGCTGGTCCATGGTCAGGCTGGTGTCGATCCCGCCGAAGTAAGTGGTGAATACGACGGGGGTATAGGCATCCGCGCTGGTGTTGCCGTCGGCGTAGGAGTTATACTTCACGAAGAAGTTGACGCTCTGGAGCGGGGTGAAGTCCCACTGGCCCGTGAGGTCCACCACGCCGTCCCCGTCGCCGTCATACTGCGCCAGTTCGCTGTAGCTGACCCGGGCGTCGGGCTGGATGATCTCCCCGGTCTCGGTGAGCCAGCCGGTGAAGTAGACCGCGCCGTAGCGGCTGGAGACGCTTTTGAAGGAGGAGACCACGGTGCGCTCGGTGACGTTTTTCACCGCGTGGGCCGTGCCGGAGGCCACGGTGGCGGTGGTCTGTCCGCCCTGCACCCCGGGGATGGTGGACGGCGTGTTCAGGCCGCTGGGCGTGGACCAGTTCACGGTATAGCGCACCGTCAGGGGCGGGCCGTCGGTCTCTGTAAAGGTGGTGTCCACCTCGATCGCGGTGCTGGTGCCGCCGGTGTAGCTCGTGGTGCCCACGACCCAGTAGCCCTCGGGCACCGTGACCCGCTGGCCCGCCAGGACCCGCTGGGTGGTCACCGTGCCGTCCAGGTGGCGGAAGGTGGCGGTGACATAGCCCACGGCGGTGAAGACACGGTCTCCGTTCAGGGTCATCTGCGTGCCGCCGGTGTAGTAGTCCGAGCCGCTGCGCCAGCGCTGGAAGCCCTCCGGCAGATCGATCAGGGTGTAAGCGGAGTTGGTCCGCAGCCCCGCCGCGCGGGCATATTCCATCCCGTTCACATAGTAGACCACTGTGCAGGTGTTGGGACGGGCGTAGACCGTGGCAGCCGCTCTCGGGGAAACAGAGGTGATAACGTTTCCATCCTTATCTTCCCAGTGTGCATTTGTCAATGTCGGCAGGGTGTAAGTATAGCCGCTCTCCACATAGAGCGTGGTGTTGGACTCGTTCACGGCGGAGCGGTCCAGCGTCAGGGTGTAGAAGTCGATAGGGGTGGTGGAGTTCCGTGAGGAGCTCAGGATGGCGTAGCGGGTATCGGCAGTGGAATACCAGTCGCTTCCGAAGCGTACATAATTGCCGCTGGTGGACGCACTGGTATCGAGATCCGCCGTGCTGGTCGGCTCTGATGTGGTGTAGCGGAAATAGTAGCCGCTGCTCTGGATATTGCTGGCCGACAGGTTCGTTTTGAGCTGGGAGGTGTAATTCGATACGGCGTCAGTTTTGGATATCTGGTAGTAATATGTATAGCCATAGCCGTTCCAACTCCGGTTGGCTGTCAGCGTCCCGCTGCCCACAAAGGTCAGCTCACCGTTGAGCCGTATGTAGAAGTTGACCGTGTTATCAGCGGTGCTGGGGGTCTCCCCCAAAGCAAAGGCGGCGGAGCCGCCGGAAAGCAGCTCCTGCAGCAGGGCGCTCTCGCTCTTCTGTCCGCCTTGGGCGGGCTGGAGCAGGCTCTCGTTAAGGACCAGGGCCGGGGTCTCCTGGGCCGCGGTCTCATTGAGGGCGGCGATGACCGGCGGCGTCAGCGCGGGCGGCTCAGCCGGGCCATCGGTCCCCGCAGACGACGTATCATCGTCTCCCCCGGGGGAGACGATGGCGGACATGTCCGCCGACCCTTTCCATATGATCGTTTCCAGCACGCTCTTCAGGCTCCGGCCCTCCGAGGCCGCCACCCGGCTGAGCAGGGTGTTGATGTCGTTGTCCGCCAACAGCAGCAGATAGCAGTTCTCCCCGTGGACGTGGGCCTTTCTGCCGCATATGAGCACATCGCCGATATAGCAGTCTCCGCTGTGGCGGTGCTCCTCCATTCCGCAGCGGGGCGCCTGCTCCAGCCCGATGGCGGAGAAAAACGCCCCCGCCGCACTGGCCAGAGAGAGGATCAGCAGCACGCAGAGCACAGCAAAGACCCATATTCTCTTTTCAGGGTGTTTCCTGTGCCTGTTCAAACGTATCCATCCCTCCGCAGCTTCAATTTACGAACAGGACCTTTCCCAGTATCCTGTCCGCCGGGACCGTGCCGATCTCCTTCAGCCGGCTGTCCATGGCCTCCGCGCGGTTATCCCCCATGACAAAAACGCTGTCCAGGGGCACAAAGCAGGGGAATTCCTGGCTGCACTGCCCCGCGGAGCGCTCCGTAAGATAGGGCTCCTCCAGCGCCGCGCCGTTTACCGTCACGACCCCGTCGCTGTCTACGCTGATCTGCTCGCCCCCAACGGCGGTCACCCGCCGGACCAGCAGCTTGTTGTTGTAATAAAAAGCGATGACATCGCCCCGCCGGGCATGGCTGGTCCTGCGCAGCAGCAGCAGCTGGCCGTTCTCCAGCGCGGGAGCCATCCCGTCGCCGTAATAGCGCACCACCGCGAACTGATAGGTAAACAGGTTCAGCAGCACGATGGCCGCCGCCAGCACGGCCCCCGCCGCGATCAGCGGCGCCCGGCTCCCCTTTTGCTTTTTTGTCTCCATAGGCAGATATCGCTCCCAGACCGATCCATATAAATGATGCTGTCCGTCCAGATCCCGACCTATGCCCTGTGCCCTCCGCCCCCAGTACGGGACATAAAAGGGGGGCTATCACAAAAACAGTGGTGCTGACCGCATCACTGTTTTTCTGCCCGACGGGCTTGGCGCCGGCGCGGGCTTCCTTATAATGGCATTATAACCCGTTCACCCCTGAACGAAGCAACAGGTTTACGGAACTTGTACGCGCAATGATAGTTTAATATACATCCCTGCCCCACGGGATCTTTTCGCGTGAAATGCGCGATCTCGTGCCTGAAATGCAAACAGACCCTCTGGACAGGCAAAAGGCAGGCCCTCCCGGTGGGAGGGCCTGCCTGAGAGCGATATACGGAAATGGTGCGCACCCCGGCGGGCACACCGGGGCCGATGAGGCGGAAGCCGAAACACCGCCCTGTAAAGCCTCCCCCCTGTGGAGGAAGGCGCCATCGCCTGATGGCGATGCCGGATAAGGGGGCGGTCTTGGGGCGCGTCACCGCAGAAGAAGGGTTCCTCCCTTGCCGGTCCACAAATTTGCGGCCCGATGGGGGCATCGGGCCCTACGCGGGATATATCTCACGCCGTGCTCCTCCGTAGGGGCGGCCTGCGGCCGCCCTATGGGGGTCATAGGGGGCGGAGCCCCCTATACCACAAACGGGTGGGCGGGGAGGGTATTCAAAACCTTACAGCAGCATGATCCCCGCGGCGGAGCAGATATCCAGACAGTCCTGGTCCCACAGGGACGCCTGCACCTCGCCGATGTGGGCCTTGCCCAGCAGCAGCATGGACACCCGGGACTGGCCGATGCCGCCGCCCATGGTCAGGGGCAGCTGGCCGCCCAGCAGCATCTTGTGGAAGGGCAGGGTGCGGCGGTCGTCGCAGCCGGCAATGGTCAGCTGCCGGTCCAGCGACTCGGGGCTGACCCGGATGCCCATGGAGGACAGCTCCAGGGCCTGGCCGTTCACACTGTCCCACACCAGCAGGTCGCCGTTCAGGTCCCAGTCGTCATAGTCGGGGGCGCGGCCGTCGTGGGGCTTGCCGGACTTCAGCGCCCCGCCGATGCCCATAAGGAAGGTGGTGGGGTGATCCTTCACATAGGCGTTCTCCCGCTCCTTGGGGGTCAGGTCAGGGTACAGGTCCTCCAGCTCCTGGGCCGTGAGGAAGGAGACATCGGTCGCCAGCTCGGGCAGCACGGACAGCTGGGGGAACACAGAGCGCAGGAAGGACTGGGTGTCCGCCAGCGCCTGCACGATGGAGCGCACCGTCTGCTTCAGATAGTCGGTGTTCCGGTCCTCCGCCCGGATGATCTTCTCCCAGTCCCACTGGTCCACATAGGCGGAGTGGAGATTGTCCAGTTCCTCGTCCCGGCGGATGGCGTTCATGTCGGTATAAAGGCCCTCCCCCTCGTGGAACTGATAGCGCTTCAGGGCCAGGCGCTTCCACTTGGCCAGGGAGTGGACCACCACGGCCTCCCCCTCGATGCCCCGGATGTCGAAGGTCACCGGGCGCTCCACGCCGTTCAGGTCGTCGTTGACGCCGCTGGCCTTGGACACGAACAGAGGGGCGGACACCCGGTGCAGGCGCAGGGCGCCGGACAGCTTGTCCTCGAACAGGCGGTGGAGAAGGCTGATGGCCTTCTGGGTCTCGTAAATGGACAGCAGGGGGGAATACCCCTGGGGGATGCGGGTGACATGATCCATACGGGTTCGCTCCTTACATTCAGTATACCGAAATATTATACAGCGCTTCCGGCAAATTGCAACTGAAAATTCCCCTCTTCCTTGCAATTGTGCCGCCGTGCCGATATAATAGAGAAAACACTGCACACCGGAGGGACTGCCATGGTATTCATTTCCTGGAACGTAAACGGCCTGCGGGCCTGTCTGAAAAAGGGCTTTCTGGACTTTCTGGACCAGCAGAGGCCCGACTTTATGTGCCTGCAGGAGACCAAGATGGAGCGGGGCCAGGCGGACATCGACCTGGCGGGGTATGAGGAGTTCTGGAACTCCGCCGAGAAGAAGGGCTACTCCGGCACCGCCGTCTTCACCCCCCACGCCCCCCTGTCTGTGGCCTACGGCATGGATCTGGACAAGCACGACCACGAGGGGCGGCTGATCACCCTGGAGTATGAGACCTTCTACCTGGTGTGCTGCTACACCCCCAACGCCCAGGACGGGCTGAAGCGCATCGACTACCGCATGGAGTGGGAGGACGACCTGCGGGACTACCTGATGAGCCTGGACAGGACCAAGCCGGTGATCTACTGCGGCGACCTGAACGTGGCCCATGAGGAGATCGACCTGAAGAACCCCAAGAGCAACCGGGGCAATGCCGGCTTCTCCGACCAGGAGCGGGAGAAGATGACCCGCCTGCTCTCCTCCGGCTTTACGGACACCTTCCGCCGCCTGTACCCCGACGCCACCGGGGCTTACTCCTGGTGGTCCTACCGGTTCCACGCCCGGCAGAACAACGCGGGGTGGCGCATCGACTACTTCATCGTCTCCGACCGCATCGCGGACAGGATCCGCCGGGCGGAGATCCTCAGCAGCGTAGAGGGCAGCGACCACTGCCCCGTCCTGCTGGACATCGACCTGTAACACAGATTTTTGTTTCCCGCCCGCACAGTGCGGGACCTTGAACGACCCGGAACACTTTTAAGGAGGCTATTTCCCATGCAATTCGACCCCTGTTCTTACCCCTACGCATCCCGCCGCAACGTGGTCTACGCCAAAAACGCCATGGCCTGCACCTCCGTCCCCCTGGGGGCGCAGATCGGCCTGGACGTGATGAAGGCCGGCGGCAACGCCGTGGACGCCGCCGTGGCCATGGCCGCCGCCATGCCCCTGCTGGAGCCCACCGGCAACGCCCTGGGCTCCGACTGCTTCGCCCTGGTGTGGATCGAAAAGGAGAAAAAGCTGTACGGCCTGAACGCCAGCGGCGTGGCCCCTATGGCTCTGACCGCCCAGAAGGTGAAGGATCTGGGCTATACTGCCGTGCCCTATGAGGGCTGGCTGCCCACCATGGTGCCCGGCGCCCCCGCGGGCTGGGCGGAGCTGAACCGCCGCTTCGGCACCATGCCCCTGTCCCGGCTGTTCGCCCCCGCTGTCCAGTACGCCCGGGAAGGGGTGCCCGTCCCGGTGAACGTGGCCCTGCAGTGGAAAGAGGACAGTAAGCGCATCGCCAAGGCCATGGAGACGGACCCCGCCCCCCACCAGCCCTGGTGGCAGACCATGATGAAGGCCGACGGCAGCCCCTATGGGGCCGGCGACCTGTTCCGCTGGCCGGAGCTGGCCGACACCCTGGAGGAGCTGGCCGACACCAACTGCGAGAGCTACTACCGGGGCGCCCTGATGGAGCGCATCGTGGACTTCAGCCGCCGCACCGGCGGATACTTCTGCGAGGACGACTTCCGCAATTATTCCCCCATGTGGGTGGAGCCCATCTCCACCGACTACCGCGGCTACACCGTGTGCGAGATCCCGCCCAACGGCCACGGCATCACCGTGCTCATGGCCCTGAACATCCTCAGCGGCATGGGCCTGCCCGCCGACCGGGACTGTCCGGAGACCTATCACAAGCTGCTGGAGGCCATCAAGCTGGCCTTTATCGACGCCAAGACCTATGTGGCCGACCCCCGGTACATGAAGACCCGCGTGGAGGACCTGCTCTCCCCCGCCTACGCCGACCGCCGCCGCGCCCTCATCGGCGATAAGGCCCTGGAGCCCAAGGCGGGCAGCCCCTCCGGCAGCGACACCATCTACCTGTGCACCGCCGACGGCCAGGGCAACATGGTCTCCTTCATCCAGAGCAACTACAGGACCTTCGGCGCGGGCGTGCTCATCCCGGGCACCGGCATCTCCCTGCAGGACCGGGGCGCCAACTTCTCCCTGGACGAGGGCAGCGACAACTGCCTGGCCGGGGGCAAGCGCAGCTACCACACCATTATCCCCGGCTTCCTGCTGAAGGACGGGGAGGCGGTTGGCCCCTTCGGCGTCATGGGCGGATTTATGCAGCCCCAGGGCCACTTCCAGGTGCTGGTGAACACCATCGACTACCACATGAACCCCCAGGCCGCCCTGGACTGCCCCCGGGTCCAGTGGACGGGCGGACTGGATGTCCAGATCGAAGCGGAGGCCGGCCAGCAGGCCGCCGACGCCCTGGCGGACATGGGCCACAGCGTCACCGTCCCGGCCAGCCCCATCGCCATGGGCCGGGGCCAGATCATCTGGCGGCAGGACAACGGCGTACTGGTGGGCGGAACGGAGCCCCGGTGCGACGGCTGCGTGGCCGCCTGGTAAACGCAAGCATAAAAAGTCCCCCTCCGACGATCGGAGGGGGGCTTTTTTAGTTCAGCTGCCAGATGGCGAAGTTGAGATACCCCGCAAAGGCCACCCACAGCAGATAGGGCACCATCAGCCACCCCGCCGCCCTTCGGCAGCGGAAGAATTTTGCCGCCGTCCACAGGATCAGCAGCCAGTAGGCGACCAGCCAGAAGAAGGCCAGGGCATACCGCCGCCCGGTGAAAAACAGCACCGTCCAGATCAGGCTGGACCCCAGCTGGAGTCCGTAAAGCTCCAGCGCGCCGCCCACGCGGCAGCCCTGCTCCTCGCTGCCCCACACCAGAAAGCTGGCCAGCCCCATCATCAGGAACAGGGCCGTCCACACCACCGGGAAGACCCACTGGGGCGGCGTCAGGGGCGGGTGCACCGTCTGGGTCTGGAACATCTCGATCCCCCGCCGGGTCAGCGCCCAGGACAGGCCGCCCACAGCCAGCGGGACCGCAAGACACAGGTTGAGCTTTTTCCACTTCATACCGTTCCCTCCTTATCCCTTCATGGTACCCTCTCTATCCTTTCCCCGGTCCCTCCATCCCATTCCCATGGCCTGAAGAGCCGCCAGATATACGCCCCCGCCGAAGGCCATGGCGGCCAGACAGGCCCACAGGGCGGGCACGCCCATATCCCGGATCACCCGCAGCAGCAGCCGGGCATTCAGTCCCGCCAGAAGGGCGGCCAGCCCCGGCATCCAAAACCACTCCATCCAGTCCGGGCGTGCCCCGGTATATTTTGCCGTCAAATATAAGCTCAGCCCCAGGCCCAGCAGGGCGGACACCGCCGCCCCTAGAACATATCCCGCCATGCCCAGCTTCGCCGCCGTGCCGAAGGTCACCGCCGCCTGCACGCCGCCGGAGAGGATGGACACCGCCGCCACCTGCCGCTGGCGGCCCACCCCGCTTAGGATGCTGTTCAGCGCCGACTCCCAGCAGCACAGGGCCATCACCCCGGCCAGGGGGAGGATGAACTCCCCCGCCCTCTCCTGCCGGAACAGCAGCACCCCCAGGTCGCCCCCCGCCGCCGCCATCAGCGCCATGGCGGGCAGGGCCAGCAGAGACACCGCGCGCACCGTCCGCCCGGTGAGGGCCCGGATCTCCCCTCCCCGCTCCAGGGCGGCCGCCCGGGCCAGCCGGGGGGTGACCACCAGCGACACCGCCCCCAGGAACACCGTGGGCACCGCCAGCATGGGCATGGTCATGCCGCACACCACGCCGAACTCCGCCAGCGCCTCCGACCGGCTCAGTCCCCCCTCCACCAGCTTCTGGGGGATCAGGGCGGCGTTGGCCGCCCCCAGCAGGTTGCCCAGCAGGGCGGTGGCCCCAATGGGCAGCGCCACCGCCGCCAGCTTCCGGCGGCACACGGCCCCGGACTCCCCCGGGCCGGACAGGCCCTCCCTCCTTCTCCAGCGCCCACCAGCACCACCAGAGTCAGGGAGGAGAACACCTCGCACACCCACATGCCCAGTACGATCAGCCCGGCGGCCCGCTCGGGGTACTGGGGCAGGAAGGCCCACAGCAGGGCCAGCACCGCCCCCGCCCGGATGCACTGCTCCGCCAGGTCCACCGCCGCCGGGGCCCGCACCCGGCCGGCCCCGTAAAAGTGGTGCTTGTGCAGGTTCTCCACCCCCGTCAGCGCGGCGCAGGGCAGCAGCAGCACAAGGCCCAGCCGGGTGCGGGCATCCCCCAGCAGGTACACGGAGATGCCGTCGCTGAACACCAGCACCAGCGCCGCCGCCGGGAGCAGCAGCAGGAAAAACAGCCCCAAGGCACAGGACAGGGCCTTCGCCGCCCCGCGGCCGTTGTGCCGGGCCAGATACTGCGAGGTCAGGTTGGACACCGCCGCCGTCAGCCCCACCATGGTCACCGACTGCAGCACCGCGTAAGCGGACATGAGCAGCTGGTACAGCCCCATGACCTCCGCCCCCACCATCCGGGACATGGCCACCCGGTAGCCGAAGGACAGCAGCTGGGACAGGGCGCTGACCGCCGTCAGAAAGATGACGCTGTCCGCCGCGTTTTCCCCGTGCTTTTTCACTCTGCCGCCCCCCTTCCGTTCACTGTATTCCCGCCCCGGCGGAACTATGTGCTTCTTTTCCTTGCCCCCGGCGGGCTTTCCGTGTATAATAGAGGACGGTCCCGTCATATCCCCGGTCTGTCCGGATCTTGTATTGCATAGGAGGACATAATCATGCCATTTGTTACTTTGGAACGCGAGGGCAATATCGCCCTGATCACCATGGACCGCCCCGAGGCGCTGAACGCCCTGAACTCCCAGGTGCTGGCCGAGCTGAGCCAGGTGCTGGATCAGGTAGAGGCCGACCCTGACCTGTATGTGGCCGTCATTACCGGCGCGGGCCGCTCCTTCGTGGCCGGCGCCGACATCGGCCAGATGTCCGCCCTGACCAGCGCCGAGGCCAAGGCCTTCGGCCTGTTCGGCAACCAGGTGTTCCTGAAGCTGGAGAACCTGTCCAAGCCCACCATCGCCGCGGTGAACGGCTTCGCCCTGGGCGGCGGCTGCGAGCTGTCCATGGCCTGCGACATCCGCCTGGCCAGCGAGAAGGCCAAGTTCGGCCAGCCCGAGGTGGGCCTGGGCATCACCCCCGGCTTCGGCGGCACCCAGCGCCTGGCCCGCATCGTGGGCACCGCCCACGCCATGGAGCTGATCCTCACCGCCAAGACCATCTCCGCCGCCCAGGCCCTGGAGATCGGTCTGGTCAGCCATATCTACGCCCCCGACGACCTGCTGCCCCAGGCCAAGGCCCTGGCCCAGGCCATCGCCGCCAATGCCCAGGTGGCCGTGCGCCAGTCCAAGGCGGCCATCCGCCGCGGCCTTCAGACCGACATGTACACCGCCACCGCCTTCGAGGCGGAGGCCTTCGGCCTGTGCTTCTCCACCGAGGACCAGAAGGACGCCATGAAGGCCTTCGTCAGCAAGGAGAAGCTGAACGGCTTTAAGAACCGCTGAGTGTACTGCCTTTCAGTGAACACTCTGTCATTGCGAGCCAGTTCGCAGACTGGCGCGGTGATCCGTTTTCTCAGGTCTTATGGATACGGATCACCACGGCAGTGACACCGGTCACTGCCTCAGAACGACATTGTCCTTTTCAGAACAAAAAGCCCCCGTCTCCGAGAGGAGACGGGGGCTTTTTTGCTATTGCCGCTTCGGTTCCGGGTCGCCTGGCAGGGTGCTCACATAGCGGTACAGGGGCACCAGCGCGCGGAAGTCCGCCAGCACCCGGTCATACAGCTGGGGCGTGAACAGGTCGCCCTCGCAGTTCTCGTCCCGGCCCACGGCGATATTCTTCCGGTTGTACCAGGGGTACAGCAGGGGGCCGGGATCTCCCTTGGGGCGCTTATACTCCTGCCCGCTCAGGGTCAGGCCGCTCCCCTCCAGCCCCCGCACCAGATCCTCCATGGGGGCGGGGTCCCGGTCGATCCGCGCCCGCAGGCGGGCCATGACCCCCGCCGTGGCGTCCCAGTAGCCCATGCCGCTGCTGTAATACTCCGGAGCGATCTCAAAATAGAAGGCGGGCACCGCCTCGAACCGCTCGTGGGGCCGCTCCAGCACCAGCCACAGGTGGTCCTTATAGGGCCCCCGGCCATGCAGCCGCCGGGCGTCCCGGTAGATGCGGCACACATGGAGGTTCAGACCCAGCTCCGGGTGCTCCTCGTCCATGGC
>CAVJLQ010000113.1:0-6484 GCA_963650435.1 Alloprevotella sp.
CACTTACCCAAACCAGTGGTGTATCGGGGCCGACCTGTTCAAGAGCTTCGGCGAGTTCTTCATAAAAGTCGTTGCCGACCTGCGCAACTTTTCCGGTTGGTTTAGCGGAGTCGCTCGTATACAACGTGGTGCCAAGGTTTTCAAGCGAAGTCTTCTGATCTTCGAGCTTTTCAGCCGCCGTCGCGTTCAACTGGCGCACGACAGGGCCGCAGTCGGAAGCGGTGTTGTCTGCAAGGTCAAAGGTTGTCTTGCTGTAATCGCCAGAGTCGGCAATTTGAAGGATCGCGCGGGTACCGATGTTTTGGAACGTATTCTCGGTAATGGTGACATTGGCAGATACTTCACGCTTGCTGTTGCTGTTCGTCATGATCGCACCGCTGCAATCGGTAAAGGTGCAGCCCGTAACACTGACACTGGAGCCGCCAATATCCTTGATCGCATAGGCATCCGGAACATTTACGAATGTGCTGTCCGTGACTTCTGTCTTTCCGGTGTTATCAAAGCTTGTGAACACAATGCCATCAAATGTGCAGCTGCTGATAACGGTGTCTCCCGTATTGCGCAGGTAAAGCTGAGCATTCTTGACGTGATCTGCATCCCAAGTGCCGACATAGTCCGTCTTTGCATTTGTCGTCGGCGTTTTGCTGCCCGCATTCTGACACAGGCTAAACTGAGCTGGCTCAAAAACAAAATGGACGTTTTTGATTGTCACGTTTTCAACGTCCTTGAACAGGTGATACTGCGCAAGATAGCTGTTGACTACGGTCGGTGTGTTGCCGGTAACCGGGTTGCTTTCTGCAACACAAGCTTCTTCCGTGGTCTTATAGTGATTGCTGCTGCCGAGCTGATAGCAGCCGCTGGCGGGATTCCATTTGACGGTGATGCCCTCGCCATCGTAATCATAATTTGCGGCTACGACCTTTTCGATAAACGTGTTAAGGTCAATGGTACTTGTTTCCTCCGCCAGCGCGGCCGCCGGCAGCATGCCCAGCGCCATAGTCAGCGCCAGAAAAATGGATAGCAATTTTCGTCTCATAATGATCCTCCTGTATATTTGATCTGCAGCTGTTCTCTGTCTGCAATGGGATACGGAGCGATGGGGAGCCCTTGCGATCCAGTGGATGTCCGCGGAGAAACGACGCGGTGTTCCCCCGGGGGAACACAAAGAGGGCCATGGCCCTCTTTGATACTTCATCGCAATAAAGAAAAGAGAGGACAGAAGCCCACGGTATCGTTTCCGAGACCATTGTAAAAGAAAATACCGTCTCTGTCAACCAAAATAGAGACGGTATATCCAAAAACAGACGTTAAAAATCAACAAAATTAGGCGAAAACGACGGAAAACAAAAGGACGTGTTGAAAACTTAACGAAATCTTATCACCCTCGCTCACACAAAGACCCGCTGTACCAGCACCATATACAGCACCGTGCCCCCGCCGATGCTCAGCAGGGTGTTGTGCTTCCACTTGTGCAGCGCGAAGATAAAGGCGATGGCGATGGCCTCCGGCAGGCCGTGGAGGCTGGCGAACACGGCGTCCTTCAGGCAGTACACCACCAGCAGGCCGATGACGGCGAAGGGCAGCACGGTGCCCAGGCGGGTGATGAAGGCGGGGGGCGTTTTCCCCTCCGGAAACAGCAGGAAGGGCAGGAAGCGGGTGACCATGGTGCCCAGCACCACGGCGGCGATGGTAACGATCTGCTGAGAAACGGTCATTGGGCGGCCTCCTTTCCTTTTCCCGTGGGCAGTAGGGCGAAGCACAGAACGATCAGCCCCATGGCGGGCAGCATGAACCGGTCGCTGCCCAGCAGGAGCAGGCAGACGGCGGAGCAGCCCAGGCCCACAAGGGCGGGGCGGTGGTCCTTTGTCTGCTCCCACTGGTCCAGGAACATGACCACGAACAGGGCGGTCATGACGAATTCGATGCCGGTGGTGTCAAAGTGGATCACATAGCCCAGCAGGCCCCCCAGGGTGGCTCCGGCCACCCAGTAGATCTGGTCCAGCAGGTTGACGAAGAACATGAACCAGCCCCGGTCCACCCCCTCCGGCGGGTCGACGGTGCAGTTGATGGTAAAGGACTCGTCGCACATGCCGAAGATCAGGTAGAGCTTCTTCCAGCCGGTGTTTTTATACTTGTCCAGCATGGAGATGCCGTAAAACAGGTGCCGGGCGTTGACCATCAGGGCCATCAGAAAGGCGTGGACGGGGGCGAAGGGGGACAGCAGCAGCTCCACCGTCACGAACTCCATGGAGCCGGCGAAGATCAGGGCGCTCATGGCCATGGGGTAGACGAAGGAGAAGCCCTTGCTGTGCATGAGAAAGCCGTAGGACATGCTCATGAAAAGGAAGCCCACGCAGATGGGCAGGGTGTGGGGCACGGCGGCCCGGAACGCTTTTCGCTTCACGACAGATCCCTCCCGGGGAGACTTTTTACTGTCCGCCGCAGGGGGACAGTGGTAAGGGAGATTTTAACGGCCCGCCCCGGGTTTGTCAACGGCCATACCTATATATCCCATAGGTTTTCAGAACCATACAAAATGCCGGAGAAGGGAGGGGCCCTTCTCCGGCATTTTTCAGCTGATCTTGGCGGCTGCGGCTCAGAAGTTGTCGGTGTGCAGCTCGAAGAAGCTCTGGGGATGGGCACACACGGGGCAGACCTCGGGGGCCTTGACGCCCACCACGATGTGGCCGCAGTTGCGGCACTCCCAGACCTTGACCTCGCTCTTCTCAAATACCTGGGCGGTCTCCACATTGTGCAGCAGGGCGCGGTAGCGCTCCTCGTGGCGCTTTTCGATGGCGGCCACCATGCGGAACTTGGCGGCCAGCTCGGGGAAGCCCTCCTCCTCGGCGGTCTTGGCAAAGCCGTCGTACATGTCGGTCCACTCGTAGTTCTCGCCCTCGGCGGCGCTCTCCAGGTTGGCGGCGGTGCCGCCCAGGCCGCTGAGCTCCTTGAACCACATCTTGGCGTGGGCCATCTCGTTGTCGGCGGTCTTCTGGAACAGGGCGGCGATCTGCTCGTAGCCCTCGTTCTTGGCCACGCTGGCGAAGAAGGTGTACTTGTTCCGGGCCTGAGACTCGCCGGAGAAGGCGGTGCGCAGATTCTCCTCGGTCTTGGTGCCGGCGTATTTCTGGTTGCTCATAGTTTGCTCCTCCTTTTCACATTCGGGGTGTATGTCTGCGGTCGGGCCGCCTGCGCAGGCCCCGGTCATAGTATAGCCAGGTCCAGGCGGTCATTCCTTAATAAGAATAATTCTTATTTATGAGCTTATTATACCACCCGCCTGGCGTTTGTCAAGGGCAAAAAGAAAATTTTCCCGGTTTTGACAGCCCCCGTTCCATATGCTATGCTGGACGGGACGAGAGGGGGTGTCTCCATGACCATACCGGACCAGGTGAAAACGGCCCTGGAGCGGCTGAACGCCGCGGGGCACGAGGCATATGTGGTGGGCGGCGCCGTGCGGGACTTTGTCCGGGGCGCGCCCCGGGCCCAGGACTGGGATCTGGCCACCAGTGCCCTGCCCCGGCAGACCCAGGCGGTGTTTCGGGACTTCCCTCTGATCGAGACCGGGCTGAAGCACGGCACCGTGACCGTGCTGCTGGATGGCCTGCCCCTGGAGATCACCACCTTCCGGGTGGACGGGGCGTACACCGACCACCGGCGGCCCGACGGGGTGCGCTTTACGGGGCGGCTGGAGGAGGATCTGGCCCGGCGGGACTTCACCATCAACGCCATGGCCTGGAGCCCGCGGCGCGGGCTTGTGGATCCCTTTGGGGGGAGCGGAGACATCCGCCGCGGGCTGATACGCTGCGTGGGGGCGCCGGAGCGCCGCTTTCAGGAGGACGCCCTGCGTATCCTCCGGGCCCTGCGCTTCTCCTCTGAGCTGCGCTTTACCATAGAAAAAGAGACCGCCGCCGCCCTCCGCCGGCAGCGGGAGCTGCTGGGGGCGGTGGCCGCCGAGCGGGTGCACAGCGAGCTGACCCGTCTGCTCTGCGGCCCGGGGGCGGAGGAGGTCCTGCTGGAGCACGGGGATGTGCTGGCGGTGCCCATCCCGGAGCTGGCCCCCATGTTCGGCTTTCAGCAGTATAACTCCCACCACGACCGGGACGTGTGGGTCCACACCGCCGCCGTCGTGGGGGCCATCCCGCCCCAGCCTGTGCTGCGGTGGGCGGCCCTGCTCCACGACGTGGGCAAGCCGGAGTGCTTCACCCGGGACGAGAGCGGCACCGGCCACTTCTATGGCCACGCCCGGCAGGGCGCCCTTCTGGCTGACGGGATCCTCGGCCGTCTGCGCTTTGACGCCCGCAGCCGGGAGCGCATCGTGGAGCTGGTGCGCCGCCACGACGCCCCTATCCCTCCGGAGGAGGGGGCGGTAAAGCACCTGCTCAACCGCATGGGGCCGGAGGGGGCGGAGCAGCTGATCGCCCTGCACCGGGCGGATACCCTGGGGCAGTCGCCCCTGTGCCACAGCCGCTTGGCGGACTATGCCCGGGCGGAGGAGCTGCGCCGGGCACTGCTGGAGCGGGCTGCCTGCTTCTCCTTAAAAGACCTGGCGGTGAACGGCCGGGACCTGCTGGCCCTGGGGCTGCGGGGACCGGCGGTGGGCCGGGGGCTGGACGCCTGCCTGGATGCGGTGATGGACGGGCGCGTCCCCAACCGGCGGGAGGAGCTGCTGATGTTCTTAAAAAATGAAAAGGCTTAGGGAATGATCCCTAAGCCTTTTTTATTACGCCCCGCTTTCCGGTCACTGGGGGCAGGTGAGCACCGCCGTCTGGGCGGGGGTGTCCTTTGTCACCTCCAGGCTGCTGCCGGGATAGCGCTCCACCGGCCCCTCCGTCAGGGCCAGGAAGTCCCCCACAGGGGCCAGCACCTCATAGCCGAAGCCCTCGCCCCGGTAGTGCATGGGCAGAACGATCCTGGGGCGCAGCTCCTCCACGATGCGGTGGGCCTGCCGGGCGTCGATGGTGAAATAGCCCCCCACGGGGACCATGAGCACATCCACGCCCCGCAGCTTCTCCAGCTGCTCCAGATCCAGGTCGTGGCCCAGATCTCCCAGGTGGGCGATCCGCATCCCCTCGGCGGACAGGATGTGGATCAGGTCGGGGCCGCGCTTGGCCCCCTGCACACTGTCGTGGAAACAGGGGAGCGTCTCAACGGACACGGCGCAGGGCCTGCCCGACAGGGCCACGCCCTGGGCATAGTTGTGGTCGGCGTGGCCGTGGCTGCACAGCACCGCGTCCGCCTTCAGCTTCAGCTCCGGAAGGCCGGGCACGCTGCCCGGGGCGTAGGGGTCCAGCACCACTGTGCCCTGGGCCGTCTCCAGGGTGAAGCAGGAATGTCCGTTCCATCGGATGATCATAGTCGCTCGCTCCTTTTCTGCTCGTTTGGCCTGTGGGGAGGGGAAGGGCGGCCCTCCGCCCTTTTTGGGGGACCGCACTTGGTGATTTATACCAATAGCGTGTGGAAATATCCACAAGCTGCGGCCTTATTATACCACGCCCCGGCCAAAAAGGGAAGGATCGCCGCCGTTTTTTGCCCATACAGGAGCATTTCCCCCTCTTTGCGCTGTTTTAATGTCTGTTTTGATGCTGACAAGCGCCGGTTAGGGCGGCCGCGCCCCGCTGTAACTGCGGCCTAAAGGGAGCAAACCGTCGAAAAGAAGCCATTTGTTCTGATTTGGGGACATTTCTATGCTCTTTTTGCATTTTTGCGCCCATTTACCTGTTGAATTTCTGCCGGTTTTAGGCTACAATACTACCCGGTGCGAAGGACGTGCCGGGAGGTGCTCTATGGTAAATATCGTGTTGGTAGAACCGGAGATCCCTCAGAACACCGGCAACATCGCCCGCACCTGCGCCGCCACCCGCAGCCGCCTGCATCTGATCGAGCCTTTGGGCTTCAGCATCAGCGAGAAAGCGGTCAAGCGGGCGGGGCTGGACTACTGGTCCATGGTGGACATCACCACCTACCCCAGTCTGGACGCCTTTTTCGCGGCCCACCCCGATCCCGACCTGTGGCTGGCCACCACCAAGGCCCCCCGGGACTATACCCAGGCCCAGTTCCGCCCGGACTGCTGGCTGTTCTTCGGCAAGGAGACCGCCGGCCTGCCCGAGGACTTCCGCCGGCGGTACTATGACCGGTGCGTCCGCATCCCCATGCGGCCGGACGCCCGCAGCCTGAATCTGGCCAACTCCGTGGCTGTGCTCACCTATGAGGCCCTGCGGCAGCAGGGCTTTCCGGAGCTTTCCGGCGTGGGTGAGATGGCGGAGGAGCAGATCTGTTTCCCGTTTCCCTAAGCAGACATCGCTGAAAGGAGTTTACTTCTTATGAACTACAACAAGAAGACCGTGAAGGACGTGGACGTGAAGGGCAAGAAGGTCCTTCTGCGCTGCGACTTCAATGTCCCCATGGCAGACGGGGCCATCACCGATGACAAGCGCATCGTGGCCGCGCTGCCCACCATCCGCTACCCGCTGGAGCAGGGGGC
>CAVJLQ010000114.1:0-3457 GCA_963650435.1 Alloprevotella sp.
CGTGGCCAACGTGCCGCCCCAGGGCGGGCGGAAGCACCCCCACCAGGAGTTCATCCAGGTGGACACCCGGAACATCCTGTTCATCTGCGGCGGCGCCTTTGACGGCATCGACAAGATCATCGAAAACCGCCTGGACAAGCGCTCCATGGGCTTCGGCGCCCAGATCCAGAGCAAGAAGGAGCGCAATGTGGGCGAGCTGATGAAGGAGATCGAGCCCCAGGATCTGCTGAAGTTCGGCATCATCCCGGAGCTGGTAGGCCGTATGCCGGTGATCACCACGTTGAGCTCCTTGGACCGGGACCAGATGGTGCAGATCCTCACCGAGCCCAAAAACGCTCTGGTCAAGCAGTATCAGAAGCTGATGGAGTACGACCAGGTGGAGCTGGAGTTCACCCGGGACGCCCTGGAGGCTGTGGCCGACCGGGCGGTGAGCCGGGGCACCGGCGCCCGCGGCCTGCGGGCCGTGCTGGAGGAGGTCATGACCGGCATCATGTACGATGTGCCCTCCGACCCCACCATCGTCAAGGTGATCATCACCGGGCCCTGCATCACAGACCGCGCCGCGCCGGAGCTGGTGCGGGACCCTGACCGGGTGCAGCGGCCCCGCCTGGGCAAGGCGGCCCTGTCGGCCCCGGCCAGTAAGAGGGACCAGGCCGGGCGGAACGCCGGCTGACCGACGCGATCATCGGAATATCGGCGCCCCGCGCGCTCACCGGCGACGGCGGGCAGCGGGGCGCGTGCTGTTATCCATAGGACTTCCCGGCTGCCCGCTTTTTGCGGGCGGGGAAGGGTGTTTTCCGGAAGGAAGTGAATTTTTATGGCAGTAGAATGGACCCAGGACGGGGTCTCCGTGATCCCGGCCATCGCTCTGCGGGGCCTGACCGTGTTCCCCAGCGTGATGATCCATTTTGACGTTTCCCGGGAGATCTCCTCCAAGGCGCTGGAGGATGCCATGGCCAGCGGGAGCCCCGTGTTCCTGGTGGGGCAGAAGGACATCTCCGTGGAAAAGCCGGGAGAGAAGGATCTGTATGCCGTGGGCACGGTGTCCACCGTGCGGCAGCTGCTGCGCATGCCCGGCGGCGGGCTGCGGGTGATGGTGGAAGGGGTGAGCCGTGGGCGCATGCTGGGCCTGACCCGGACGGAGCCCTTCTTGATGGCCCAGGTGGAGCTGATCCCCCAGGCGAAGGCCCCCCGCACCAGCGCCAGGACCGAGGCGCTGCTGCGCTCGGTGTATGAGGTATTCCAGGGGTATACGGAGCTGGCCAATAACGTGGCCCCCGATCTGCTGGTCAATGTGCTGGCCAGCGACGACCCCGGCTATCTGGCGGACTACATCGCCCAGAACACCCCCATGCGCAACAGCGATAAGCAGTCTATCCTGGAGGAGCTGCGCCCTGTGCGCCGGCTGGAGAAGCTGTATTCCCTCCTGTGCCGCGAGGTGGAGATCCTCAGCCTGGACAACGAGATCCAAAGCCGCGCCCGGGAGCAGATGGGCGCCCATCAGCGGGACTACTATCTGCGGGAGCAGCTGCGGGCCATCCAGAACGAGCTGGGGGAGGGCGACGACGAGATCGAGGAGTACCGCCAGAAGATCGCCCAGGCCCAGCTGCCCGACGAGGTGCGGGAGAAGCTGAACAAGGAGCTGGGCCGGCTGGCCAAGCAGCAGTTCGGCTCCTCCGAGGCCAGCGTGCTGCGCAACTATCTGGATGTGTGTCTGGAGCTGCCCTGGGGCAAGACCACCAAGGAGAAGGTCAGCGTCCCCGCCGTGCGGAAGGCTCTGGACCACGATCACTTCGGGCTGGAAAAGGTGAAGGAGCGCATTTTGGAGTTCGTCGCCGTGAAACAGCTGGCCCCGGAGCTGAAGGGTCAAGTGCTTTGCCTTGTCGGCCCTCCCGGCGTGGGCAAGACGTCTGTGGCTATGTCCATGGCCTCTGCCATGAACCGGAAGCTGGCCCGGCTGTCTCTGGGCGGCGTACACGACGAGGCGGAGATCCGCGGCCACCGCAAGACCTATGTGGGTGCTATGCCCGGCCGGATCATCGACGCCATCCAGCGCTGCGGCAGCAGCAACCCGCTGCTGCTGCTGGATGAGATCGACAAGCTGGGGGCCGACCACCGGGGCGACCCGGCCTCCGCTCTGCTGGAGGTGCTGGACGGGGAGCAGAACGCCACCTTCCGGGACCACTTCCTGGAGCTGCCCTTCGACCTGTCCGACGTGCTGTTCATCACCACCGCCAACACGCTGGACACCATCCCCCGGCCCCTGCTGGACCGGATGGAGGTCATCGAGCTGTCCAGCTACAGCGATGAGGAGAAGCTGCAGATCGCCAAGCGGCACCTGCTGCCCAAGGAGCTGAAGCGCCACGGCCTGAGCCGCCAGCAGCTGAAGCTGTCCGACGGGGCCATCCGGGAGATCATCTCCGCCTACACCCGGGAGTCGGGCGTGCGCGTGTTGGAGCGCAAGCTGGCCGCCATCTGCCGGAAGGCCGCTATGCGTTTTGTAGAGAACGATGTAAAGCAGATACGCATTACAGAAAAAGACCTGCAGGAATATCTGGGCGTGCCCCGGTATTACCCGGAGCGCCAGGCGCTGGAGGAGCGCGTGGGCGTGGTCAACGGCCTGGCCTGGACATCCGTGGGCGGCGAGCTGCTGGAGGTAGAGGTCAACGTGGTGCCCGGCACAGGCAAGGTGGAGCTGACCGGCAACCTGGGCGACGTGATGAAGGAATCCGCCCACGCCGCCCTGAGCTTCATCCGTAGCCGCGCCGATGTGCTGAACATCCCAGGGGACTTCTATCAGAATAAGGACATCCATGTCCACTTCCCGGAGGGCGCCGTGCCCAAGGACGGCCCCTCCGCCGGCATCGCCATCACCACGGCCATGGTGTCCGCCCTGACAAGAACGCCGGTGCGCCGCGGGCTTGCCATGACAGGGGAGGTCACTCTGCGGGGCCGGGTGCTGCCCATCGGCGGCCTGAAGGAGAAGACCATGGCCGCCTTCCGCAACGGCATCAAGACGGTGATCATCCCCCGGGACAATGAGAAGGACCTGGAGGAGATCGACCAGACGGTCCGCCGTTCGCTCCAGTTCATTCTGGCCGACCAGGCGGAGCAGGTGCTGGGGGCCGCTCTGTCCGTCCCCACCGCCAAGGCGGAGACGGAGACCATGAGCCCGCTGCCCGCCGCCCGTGGCCGCAGCTCCCGCCTGCGCCAGTAAGGGGGGAGAGCATGCTGATCAATCTGCAAAAGGCGGAGTTCATCCTCTCCGCCGCCGCCCCCAAGGACTTTCTGCGGGACGGCCTGCCCCAGATCGCGTTTGCGGGGCGCTCCAACGTGGGCAAGTCCTCGGTCATCAACCGCCTGCTGAACCGGAAGAATTTTGCCCGGGTGGGGGCAGCCCCCGGTAAGACCACCCACATCAATTACTTCAAGATCGACAACGCTTTCTATCTGGTGG
>CAVJLQ010000114.1:3467-13396 GCA_963650435.1 Alloprevotella sp.
CTATGGCTACGCCAAGGTGTCCCAGGCAGAGAAGGACCGCTGGGGGCGGCTGATGGAGAGCTACTTTGCCGACCCCGGCCTGATGACTCTGGGCGTGATGATCGTGGACAGCCGCCATAAGCCTACCGCCGACGACTGCACCATGGCCCAGTGGTTCCGGGACGCGGGCTGCCCCCTTGTGGTGGCGGCCAACAAGCTGGACAAGCTGAAGAAGAGCGAGATCGGGCCCAACCTCCAGCGGGTCCGTGAGACTTTGGAGCTGGGGGAGGACGTGCCTGTGATCCCCTTCTCCGCGGAGAAGGGGGACGGCAAGCAGGAGCTGCTGGACCTGATCCTAAGTAAAGTAAAGGGCTGAATCCCAGAAAGGGCCGCCGGAATATCCTTCCGGCGGCCCTTTGGCCGAAAACGGGAAATGGGTTGTACTTTCAGCCAAAAGCTGGTATAATAATGAAATTGAACGCGCAACAGCGAGAGGGGGGAGCCTGTGGAGACGCCCATCTACCACCTGGAAGGGGTGGTGAAGAGCAAGGAAGAGGACCGGGAGGACTTTGTAGGCCCCCTGGACCTGATCCTGCACCTGCTGAGCAAAAATAAGATGGAGATCCGGGACATTCAGATCTCCCTGATCCTGGACCAATATCTGGCCTGGATGCAGAAGCGCAAGGAGATGGATCTGGAGATAGCCAGTGAGTTCGTCACCATGGCCTCCCAGCTGATCTTTATCAAAACGCGGATGCTGCTGTCCATTCAGGACGAGGAGGCCCTGAGCGAGATGGAGCAGCTGATCGCCACCCTGGAGGCCCACCAGCGCAGCGAGAACTATCTGAAGATCAAGGCTATGGTGCCGGAGCTGGACCGCCGCTACCGCTATGGCCGGGACCTGATGGTGAAGCAGCCGGAGCCTATTCAGGCCGAGCGGGGCTACCGCTACGTCCACGAGCCCGACGACATCCGCCGGGCCATGCAGGCGGTGCTGGCCCGGGTGAACAACAAGCTGCCGCCGCCGGTGTCCGCCTTTCAGGGCATCGTGGGGCGTGAGCCGTACCCCGTGGCGGATAAGGCGGCGGAGATCCTGCACCGCCTGGTGACCAACGGGGTCACCAGATTTTTGGCCCTGTTCCGGGGCAGCCGCAGCCGGTCAGAGGTAGTGGCTACCTTCCTGGCGGTGCTGGAGCTGTGCAAGGCCCGGCGTCTGCGCCTGGCCGGGGCGCAGACGGACTGCACCGTCACCTGCACCGGAGAGGGAGAGGAGAACGGAGCCTCCATCCCCGGGGAAGAATAAGGCAGAACGGAGAATACCATGGAGATCAAGGAACTTGAGGCCGCTTTAGAGAGCGTGCTGTTCGCCGCCGGCGAGCCGGTGAAGGCCGAGCGCCTGTGCCTGGGACTGGAGGTAGACCGCCCCACCCTGGACGCTGTGGCCCAGCAGCTGATGGACCGGTACAGCTATGACCGCCGGGGGCTGCGGCTGGTGCGGCTGGAGGGCAGCTATCAGCTGTGCTCCGCCCCGGAGCATGCCCCCTATATCCGCAAGACGCTGGAGAGCCGCAAGCCCGCCCGCCTGTCTCAGCCTGCCCTGGAGGTGCTGGCCATCATCGCCTATTACCAGCCGGTGACCCGGGCCTATATCGACCAGATCCGCGGCGTGGACAGTACCTATACTGTGGGGCTGCTGCTGGAGCGCGAGCTGATCGAGGAGGCGGGGCGGCTGGCCGTCCCCGGCCGGCCCATCCAATACAGGACCACAGACAACTTCCTGCGCTCCTTTGATCTGTCCAGCCTGAAGGATCTGCCTGAGCTGCCCGACTCCTCCCAGGAGGGCAGTCAGATGACTTTGGAGCTGGAGCAGGCGGTGGAGCGGCTGCGTCAGGAGGAGCAGGCGGAGGAGGACGCCCCGTGAACGGCTGGGGCGTTCTCGCCCTGGTGCTGCTGGCGCTGTTCCTGCTGGGACAGCTCCGGATAGGGGTCCGGGGGGAGTATACCGCCGACGGACTGACCGCGTGGGCGCGGATCGGGC
Source organism: Alloprevotella sp. (assembly GCA_963650435.1). Classification (GTDB taxonomy): domain Bacteria; phylum Bacillota; class Clostridia; order Oscillospirales; family Oscillospiraceae; genus Lawsonibacter. Next base: position 5,485 of record CAVJLQ010000114.1, read on the forward strand.
CGGTGCGGATACAGCTCTATCCCCTCAAAAAGGATAAGAAGGCCCCCAAAAAGAGGAAAGCCCCCAAGCCAAAAAAGGAAAAGGCGGAGCCGGAGAAAAAAAGCGGCGGCGGAGCCAAGGCCCTGCTGAAGCTGCTGCCCCTGGCGCTGGAGGCGGCGGGGCAGTTCCGCCGCAAGCTGCAGGTGGATGTCCTGTATCTGGAGGTGACGGCCGGCGCCCCCGATCCGGCGGACGCCGCCATGATCTACGGCCGGACCAACGCCGCCCTGGGCGCGGCCTGGCAGCCGCTGAACGCCGCGTTCCATATCAAGGACGGCAGAGCGGCGGTCAGGGTGGCCTTCGACCGGGAACAGACCACGGTGTATGGCACGCTGGCCATGTCCATCAAGCTGGGACAGGCCCTGTGGCTGGTGCTTTATTTTGGCGGACGGGCGCTGCTCGGTCTGCTGCGGGCCAGAAAAGAAGAGAAGAATAACAGCACGGAAAGGCGGTCTTGAACCAGATGGAAAATAAGAATTCGATCCAGGAGCTGATGGATGCCACCCTGTCCGGCCTGAAAACGGCTATGGACGCCAACACCATCATCGGCGAGCCCATCAAGACGGAGGACGTGACCCTGATCCCTGTGTCCCGGCTGTCCTTCGGTGTGGCCTGCGGCGGCAGCGACTTTGTCACCAAGGGCTCCGCCTCCAACTTTGGCGGCGGCGGCGCCTCCAGCGCAAAGGTGGAGCCGGTGGCCTTCCTTGTGGTGCGGGGGGACAGCGTGCGGCTGATCTCCGTGGATCCCCCGGTGGCCAACACTGTAGACCGCATCGTGGACGCGGTGCCCGAGGTGATGGACAGAGTGACCGCCTTTATCCAACAGCAGCAGGAGCGGAAGGACAAGAAGGCGGAGCAGAGCGACTTCGCGGAATAAAGGAAATAAAACCCGCCCCGGTCCCATAGGATGTGGCATACCGACTGTGGGGAGGGACGGCCTTTGAAGCGTATTATTGCGGTCATACTGGCGGTGCTGTGTCTGGCGCCTGCCGCCGGAGAGGTCCGGGCGGAGGGCGTCCAAGTCAGTGCCGCCTGTGCCGTGCTTATGGAGGCGGAGACAGGCCGGGTGCTCTATGAGAAGAATGCCCATCGGCCCGGCCTGATCGCAAGCACCACCAAGCTGCTCACCGCGCTGACCGCGCTTCAGTCCGGACACGGGCTGGAGGAGGAAGTGGAGATACGTCCGGAATATACCGGGGCGGAGGGTTCCTCTCTCTATTTGAAGGCGGGGGAGCGGATGCGGCTGGAGACCCTGCTGTATGGACTGCTGCTCCACTCGGGCAACGACGCCGCCCTGGCCATCGCGGGCTTCTGCGGCGGAAGCGCGGAGGGCTTTGCCCGGGAAATGAACCGGGTGGCCCAGGAGCTGGGGATGAAGGGATCCCACTTTACAAACCCAAACGGGCTGGATCAGGAGGGGCATTGCTCCACCGCCTATGACCTGGCCCTGCTGGGCTGCGCCTGTCTGAAAAATGATGCCCTGCGGCAGATGGTCTCCACCCGCTCTATCCATCTGGAGGGGCGCAGCTTCGTCAACCACAACAAGCTGCTGTGGCAGTATCCCGGCTGCATCGGCATGAAGACCGGATACACCAAAAGGGCGGGGCGCACGCTGGTATCCGCGGCGGAACGGGAGGGGACGACCCTGATCGCCGTGACCCTGAACGACCCGGATGACTGGCGGGACCACGCCGCGCTGCTGGACTGGGGCTTTTCCGCCTGCCGGATAGAGACTGCCGCAGCGGCGGGGGAAGAGGTGGCCCGGATCCCGGTGGAGGGCAGCCTGCTGCCCTTTGTCCCGGTGCGGACGGGAGAGACACTCCCCGTGGCCGTCCTGGAGGGTGAGGAGCTGACCCGCAGGCTGGCCCTTGACAGTACGGCGGTCACCGCCCCTGTAAGGGCGGGGGACAGGGCAGGAAGGCTGGAGATCCTGATCGATGGACAGACAGTGGGAGAGGTCCCGCTGATCTTTGGCCCGGCGGAGGACTGCCGGGCCCGGGCGTCCGGTCTGTCCGAGCTGCTGCGGGCAGCCTGGGATGCAAGGAGGAGATAGAAAGTGGCAGAGCGCTTGCAAAAGCTGATCTCCATGGCCGGGCTGACTTCCCGCCGGAAGGCGGAGGAGTGGATCCTGGCGGGGAGGGTCACGGTGAACGGCCGCACGGCCGCGCTGGGGGAGCAGGCGAATCCGGAACAGGACGACATCCGGGTGGACGGCGTCCCCCTGGCGCGGAAGAGGACCTGCACCTATTTGATGCTGAATAAGCCCCGGGGATATGTGACCACTCTGTCCGATGAGAAGGGGCGGAGGGATGTGACCCAGCTGGTGTCCGGCTGCGGCGTGCGGGTATGGCCCGTGGGGAGGCTGGACATGGACTCAGAGGGGCTGCTGCTCCTTACGGACGACGGGGCTGCGACCCAGCGGCTGACCCACCCCAGGCACGGCGTCGAAAAGGAATACCTGGTCTGGGTCACCGGCGACGCGGAGCAGGCGGCCCCCGTCCTGCGCCGGCCCATGACGCTGGACGGCGGCGAACGGGTAGACGGGGCCAAGGTCAAGATCGGCCCCGGAAAGGACGGCGTGACCCGCATGAACGTGGTGATCCGCCAGGGAAAGAACCGCCAGGTGCGGCGCATGTGCGCCCAGGCGGGACTGAAGGTGCTGCGGCTCAAGCGCGTGCGCGAGGGAGGGCTCCTTCTGGACCGCGCGCTGGCCCCGGGACAGTGGCGGCCCCTGACAGAGAGGGAACTGGAACAGCTCAGAAGAGACAGCGGCGGCGCGTGACAAGAGGTTTTTGCAGGAAATTCAGCAATTCCTGCAAAAACTTCTTGCATTTTTTTGCGCCTGACGATATGATATAAACCAGCTGAAAAAACCCCCGACGGGACGGGAAAGGATAAGTAAAATGGAAGACAAAATGAATCGAGATATCCTCGCCGTGGTCCAGGAGAGCATGCCCACCTTTTCCAAGGGCCAGCGCCGGATCGCCAACTATATTCTGGAGTCCTATGACAAGGCCGCCTTTATGACCGCCAGCAAGCTGGGCAAGATCGTGGGCGTCAGCGAGTCCACGGTAGTGCGCTTTGCGGCCGAGCTGGGCTATGACGGCTATCCCAGCATGCAGCGTTCCCTGCAAAAGATGATCCGCCGCCGCCTGAATTCCGTGCAGCGGATCGAGGTGTCCAACGACCGCATCGGCGACCACGACATCCTGTCCACGGTGCTCCAGTCCGACATGGAGAAGATCCGCCTGACCCTGGAGGCCGTGGACCGGGACAGCTTCGAGCTGGCGGCCGACGCCATCGTATCCGCCCGGCGGATCTATATCATCGGCGTGCGCTCCGCCGCCGCCATCGTCACCTTCCTCAGCTTCAATATGCACCTGATCTTCGACAACGTGATCACCGTGTCCACCAATACGGTCAGCGAGATCTTCGAGCGGCTGATCCGCGTGGGGCCGGAGGACGTGGTCATCGGCGTCAGCTTCCCCCGGTACTCCCGCCGCACGGTAGAGGCCATGCGGCTGGCCCGCGACCGGGGCGCCACCACCATCGCCATCACGGACAGCGACGCGTCCCCTCTGGCGCCCATCGCCACCTATCTGCTGAAGGCCCGCAGCGACATGGTGTCCTTCGTGGACTCCCTGGTGGCCCCCCTCAGCCTGGCCAACGCCCTGCTGGTGGCGGTCAGCCGCCGGAAGAGCGGCGAGCTGTCCCAGACCTTCCAGACGCTGGAGAAGATCTGGGATGAGTACGGCGTGTACGAAAAGCCCCAGGACGAGGAAACATGACCGGAAAGCTCCTTGTAGTGGGCGGCGGCGCGGCCGGGATGATGGCCGCCATCGCGGCGGCAGAGCGCGGGGCGGGGGTGACCCTGCTGGAGCGCAACCCCAAGGTGGGCCGCAAGCTGTATATCACCGGCAAGGGCCGGTGCAATGTGACCAATCACTGCACGCCCCAGCAGGTGCTGGAGTCGGTGCCCGGGAACGGGCGCTTTCTCTACGGAGCCATGAGCCGCACCTCTCCGGCGGATGTAGAGGCGTTTTTCACCGGACTTGGCGTCCCCTTAAAGGTAGAGCGGGGCAACCGGGTCTTTCCCCAGTCGGATAAGGCGGCGGATATTGTAGACGCCCTGTTTTTCCGCATGAAAAAGCTGGGTGTCCGCGTGGTCCAGGACCGGGCCGTCCGCCTGATGACAGAGGGGGGGCGCGTGTCCGGCGCAGAGGGGGAGCGGGTCACCTATCCCGCGGCCGCCGTGATCCTGGCCACGGGGGGGATGTCCTATCCCGCGACCGGCTCCACCGGGGACGGCTATGAGCTGGCGAAGGAGGCTGGCCATACCATCGTCCCGCCCAGACCCTCGCTGGTGCCCCTGGAGTCGGAGGACCCATGCTGTTCCCGGATGCAGGGGCTGTCCCTGCGGAACGTGGTGCTGAAGGTAAAGGACCAGAAGAAAAAGGTGGTCTATCAGGAGCAGGGCGAGCTGCTGTTCACCCACTTCGGACTGTCCGGCCCGCTGATCCTGTCCGCCAGCGCCCATATGCGGGACTTTGCAAAAAATACCTATACCTGCCACATCGACCTGAAGCCCGCCCTGGATGAGCAGACCCTGGACGCCCGCCTGGTGCGGGAGCTGGGGGAGAGCGCCAACCGCGACGTGCAGAACATGCTGGGCGCTCTGGCCCCACGGCTGCTGATCCCGGTCTTGACGGAGCGCGCCGGCATCCCCGGCGAGAAGAAGTGCCGGGACGTGACCAAGGGGGAGCGCCGCGTCCTGCTGGAGACGATGAAGGATCTTACCGTCTCCGTCCGCGGCCCCCGTCCCATCGCCGAGGCCATCGTCACCGCCGGCGGCGTAAAGGTGGGGGAGGTAGACCCCAGGACCATGGAGTCCAAGCGGCTGCCCGGGCTGTATTTCGCCGGGGAGCTGCTGGATGTGGACGCCTATACCGGCGGGTTCAATCTGCAGATCGCCTGGGCCACCGGCCGGGCGGCAGGGGAGAGCGCCGCCGCATCTTTAACAGAGGAATGACGCAGATGAGTTATCACAGCATCGCCATCGACGGCCCCGCCGGCGCGGGCAAGAGCACCGTGGCCCGGGCCGCCGCCGCAAAGCTGAACTATTTATATGTAGACACCGGGGCCATCTACCGCACGGTGGCTCTGGCTATGGACCGGCTGGGGCTGGACCCCTCCGACCCGGAACAGGTGGTGCCCGCCCTGCCCGGCCTGAGCATCCGCATGGACTACGGCGCGGACGGGGAGCAGCACATGTTCCTGGGGGACGAGGACGTGTCCCGCGCCATCCGGGAGAACCGGATCTCCGGCCTGGCCTCCAAGGTCTCCGCCCTGCCCCAGGTGCGGGCCTTTCTCCTGGACTTCCAGCGGCGGCTGGCCCGGGAGCACAACGTGATCATGGACGGCCGGGACATCGGCACCGTGGTGCTGCCGGACGCGGAGGTCAAGGTGTTCCTCACCGCCGGGGCCGAGGCCCGGGCCATGCGCCGCCTGAAGGAGCTGGAGCAGCGGGGACAGAAGGCGGACTATCAGACCATCCTGGCGGAGATCATACAGCGGGACCGGCAGGACAGCCAGCGCTCCGCCGCCCCCCTGAAGCAGGCTGAGGACGCCGTGCTGCTGGACACCACCCACCTGGATCTGCAGCAGACCGTGGACGCGCTGCTGGACATCGTACAGGGGAGGCTCCGGACGTGAACACCGCTCTTTTTTACCAGTTTATTTACCGCGTGGCCTGGCCCTTCTTCTGCCTGTTCCATCCCATCCGGGTGGTGGGTCGGGAGAATATCCCCCAGGGCGGGGCGGTGGTCTGCCCCAACCACTCCTCCCTCTGCGACCCGGTGATGGCCTGCTTTGCCTTTACCCGCCGGCAGCAGCTGCACCCCATGGCCAAGATCGAGGTGCGGCGCGTGCCGGTCCTGGGCAAGCTGCTGGAGTGGGGCGGCGTGATCTTTGTGGACCGGGGCGCCGCCGACGTCCACGCCATCAAGTCCGCCTTGAAGCTGCTGAAAGCGGGGGAGAAGCTGCTGATCTTCCCCGAGGGGACCCGCATCCGGAACGGCGTGGACAAGCACGGCAAGCCGGCCGTGGCCCACGCTGGGGCCGCCCTGCTGGCCACGCGCACCGGTGTGCCCCTGGTGCCCATGTACATCCCGGAGAAGAAGAACTGGTTCCGCCCCACTACCGTGGTCATCGGAAAGCCCTTCATGCCGGTGTATGAGGGCAGAAAGCCCACGGCGGAGGAGCTGGACGCCATCACCGGCCAGGTGATGGGCGGCGTGGCCGCCCTGAAGGAGGCTGCCACATGAGGATCACAGTGGCCCAGTCCGCGGGGTTCTGCTACGGCGTGCGCCGGGCGGTGGAGCTGGCGGAGCAGGCGGCGCGGGACAACGCCCCCTGTGTCATGCTGGGCCCCATCATCCACAATAAGGATGTGATCGCCCGTCTGGCGGCCCAGGGCATCGGCGTGGTGGAGCGGCCGGAGGAGGTTCCGGAGGGCAGCGCGGTGATCGTCCGCTCCCACGGGGAGAGCCGTGCCGTCCACGAGGCGCTGCTGACCCGGGGGCTGACGGTACTGAATGCCACCTGTCCCAATGTTACGCACATCCACCAGATCGTGTCTCAGGCGGAGGAGCGGGGCCGCATCCCGGTGATCGTCGGCATGCCGGACCACCCGGAGGTACAGGCCATCGCCGGCTGGTGCCGCGATCCCGTGGTGCTGAAGGACGGAGAGGCGCTGTCTGAGTGGCTCCGGGAGGAGCCCGCCCGGCGGCAGCTGCCCCTGACATTCGTCTCTCAGACCACCTCTACGAAAAAGATTTGGGAAGAAATTCTGAAAACCGCAAAAAAAGAGTGTACAAACCCGGAATTTTTTGATACAATATGTGGAGCGACATCGAAGCGTCAGAGAGAAGCCCGTCAAATTGCGTCGCAAAGCGACGCAATGGTGGTGATCGGAGACCGAAAAAGCTCCAACACGCGGCGGCTGGCAGAGATATGCGGGGAGGAATGTCCCCGGGTCTGGCTGATCGAGCGGGCAGAGGATCTGCCGCGGAACGGCCTGCCGCTCAATGGCTCGGTGGGAATCACGGCGGGTGCATCCACACCTGCGTGGATAATAAAGGAGGTCATAAACAATATGAGCGAAGAAAACACTATGGAGATCGAACAGTCCTTCGAAGATATGCTGGAGGCGTCGTTCAAAACTTTGAATACGGGGGATAAGGCCACAGGTACAGTCATCGGCATCACGCCGACCGAGATCCAGGTCGAGCTGGAAGGCGTCAAGTATCAGGGTTACATCCCCATGTCCGAGCTGAGCGACGATCCCGAGGTCAAGCCTGAGGACATCTGCAAGGTGGGCGACGAGATCGAGTGCATGGTCAAGCTGGTCAGCGACCGTGACTGCCAGATCATCCTGTCCAAGAAGCGTCTGGACGCCAACAAGAACTGGGAGACCGTAGAGGCCGCCGTTGAGGACGGCACCGTTATGGAAGGCATCGTCACCGAGGACAACAAGGGCGGCGTGGTCGTGTCCGTCAAGGGCATCCGCGTGTTCGTCCCCGCCTCTCAGACCGGCCTGCCCCGCGAGACTCCCATGTCCACCCTGCTGAAGCAGAAGGTGCGCCTGGTCATCACCGAGGTCAACCGTGCCCGCCGCCGCGTGGTGGGCTCCATCAGCAAGGTCACCCGCGCCGAGCGCGCCGCTGCCGCCGAGAAGGTCTGGAACGAGATCGAGGTCGGCAAGCACTACACCGGCACTGTGAAGTCCCTGACTTCCTACGGCGCTTTCGTGGACATCGGCGGCGTGGACGGCATGGTTCACATCTCCGAGCTGTCCTGGAGCCGCATCAAGCAC
>CAVJLQ010000115.1:0-8355 GCA_963650435.1 Alloprevotella sp.
CTTCTACCGCTTCCTTTTCGTCGGGGCCGTCAGCGATCAGCTTGATCTGAGTGCCCTTCACGATGCCCAGGGAGAGAACGCCCAGCAGGCTCTTCGCGTTGACCTTCCGCTCTTCCTTTTCCACCCAGATGGAGCTCTTGAACTCATTGGCCTTCTGGATGAAGAAAGTTGCAGGTCTGGCGTGCAGGCCGACCTGATTGTTCACAACAGCTTCCTGACTATACATATGGCCTCGTACCTCCATACTCTTCGAATCGTATCCATAGCATACCAGATTTATACCGCTCTCGTCAATGGCAATTTACACAAATCTGTCTGATCAGCTTGAAAAAAATGTCTGGAAACGTTTTGGAGCTTTTGACTTGACAGGGGTTTGGCGGCCTGTTAAGTTCCCGTCAAGATCCACAATGCGGTCACTTCAGTTCCGCCGCGGCAACACCATCCCGGAAAGCGCCCGCGCCTTCCTGGGGGGATCATTCCTCCCGGAGGCCCCCAAGTTCTCCGGCGGGGACGGAAGCTTTTCTTTGCTATCACTTCAACTCCGCTACGGTAACACCGTCTTCCCCTTCGCCGTAGCGGCCGGGGCGGAAGGTCTTGACATAGCGGCTGCGCTTGAGGTAGGTGCGCACGGCACTGCGCACGGCGCCGGTCCCCTTGCCGTGGATGATGGTCACGCTCTCCAGCTTGCCCATCATGGCGGTGTCTAGGAAGTTCTCTAGGGCGGCCACCGCCTCGTCGGTCATCATGCCCCGCAGGTCGATCTGGCTGGGCACGGCGGCGGTGCGCAGGGTGTGCTCCGCCCGGGCGATGATCTTCCTGGCCTGCTTTTGGGTGTCGGTCTCCCCCTCCACCACCCGGACCTCGTCCTGCTTGGCGGTGATGTTCAGGATCCCGGCCTGGAGCTGGAGCACGCCGTCCTTGTTCACGGACAGCACCGTGGCCCGGGTGCCCATCTTCACCAGCTCCACCGTGTCCCCCTTCACCGCGGGGCGGGTGGCGGGGGGCGCCTCGATCTCGGGGCCGGAGCCGCCGATGTTCCGCTCCGCCTCGTTCAGCAGGCGGCGGGCCTCCGCCCGGCTGTCGTTCACCTGCTGCCAGTCCAGACGGTCCTGGCGCTTCTGCACCTCTTTCAGCTCGGCCAGAGCCAGGTCGCTGGCCGCCCGGGCCTCGTCGATGATGGCCCTGGCCTCGGCCTGGGCCTTGGCCATGGCCTTATCCCGCTCCTGCTCCAGTCTCTGGCGGTACTCCCGGGCCTTGGCGGCGGACTGCTCCATCTCCAGCTTCAGCTTCCGGGCCTGCTCCCGCTCCTTCTCCATCTCCTGCCGCTGCTGGTCCAGCTTGGTCAGCACATCCTCGAACCGCACGTTCTCCGCATCCAGGCGGGCGGCGGCCTTCTCGATGACGTTCTCCGGCAGGCCCAGCCGCCGGGAGATGGCAAAGGCATTGGATTTGCCCGGGATGCCCAGCACCAGGCGGTAGGTGGGGGCCAGGGTGTCCACATTGAACTCGCAGGAGGCGTTCTCCACCCCCTGAGTGGTCATGGCGTACACCTTCAGCTCGGCGTAGTGGGTGGTGGCGGCCACCAGGGCCCCCAGGCTGCGGGAGTCCTCGATGATGGCGGCGGCCAGGGCCGCGCCCTCCACCGGGTCGGTGCCCGCGCCCAGCTCGTCGTACAGGATCAGGGTATTGTCGTCCGCCTCCTTCAGGATGGCCACGATGTTGGTCATGTGGGAGGAGAAGGTGGACAGGGACTGGGCGATGGACTGCTCGTCGCCGATGTCCGCCAGCACCCGGGTGAACACCCGGACGGTGGAGTCGTCCCTGGCCGGGATGTGCAGGCCGCACTGGGCCATCAGGGTCAGCAGACCCATGGTCTTCAGGGTCACCGTCTTGCCGCCGGTGTTGGGGCCGGTGATCACCAGGGTGTCGAAGCGCTCCCCCAGCTCCAGCTCGTTGGCAACGGCCTTTTTCTGGTCCAGCAGGGGGTGCCGCGCCCCCCGCAGGTGGAGATACTTGTCGGACAGCCGGGGCTGGGTGCAGTCCAGCTTCATGGACAGGCGGCCCCGGGCAAAGATCTCATCCAGCCACACCAGCAGGCGGTAGTCCTCCCCGATGTCCTCCTTGTGGGCGGCGCACTCGGCGGACAGGGCGGCCAGGATGCGCTCGATCTCCTTTTTCTCCTTGGACTGCAGCTCCCGCAACTCGTTGTTGGCCTTCACCACGCCCATGGGCTCGATAAAGAAGGTGGAGCCGGAGGAGGACACGTCGTGGACCAGGCCGGGGATGGCGTTCTTGTGCTCCGACTTCACGGGCACCACATAGCGGTCCGACCGGATGGTGATGATGGCCTCCTGCAGATACTTGGACTGGTTGGAGGAGATCAGCTTCTGCAGGATCTCCCGCACCTTGGCCTCGGTGGCCCGCATGTGCCGGCGGATAGAGGCCAGCTCCGGGCTGGCGGAGTCGGCGATCTCCTCCTCCCCCAGGATGGAGTTGGTGATGGAGTCCTCCAGATAGCGGTTGGGGGTCAGACAGTTGAACAGGTGGGAGATGGCGGTCTTGCCCTCGGCCTCGCCGTACTCCTGGGCGGTGCGGGCGCAGCGCAGCACCCCGGCGATGTCCAGCAGCTCCCGGGTGTTCAGGCTGCCACCCATGTCCGCCCGCTGTAAGCTGGCCCCGATGGGCCGCACCCCGGCAAAGGGGGGCGTGCCCCGCAGCACCAGCATCTTCACGGCGGCGGAGGTCTCCTCCTGGGCCCGCTGCACGTCGTCCGGGTCGGTCATGGGCCGCAGGGCGCGGCACCGGTCCTTGCCCTCGTCGGTGACGGCGCAGGCGGCCAGCAGCTCCAGCACCCGGGGCAGCTCCAGGGTCTGAATGGATTTTTCAAACAATTCGCTCATATGTGTACGCTCCTAAAGCAGGTTCGTTTTCCCCATTTTCGCACAAACCGCGCCATTTTACAAGTGGGCATTCCCGCGGTCCCGTCCTTGGCCGCTTACAGTTGACTTTTTCTCCAAACCTCTGTACCATAGAGACACCATAACTTTGCGGAAGGATGATCTCTCATGCCCCGTATCCTGTGCTACGGCTCTTTGAATCTTGATTATGTCTACCAGGTGCCCCACTTTCTTCAGCCGGGGGAGACCCTGGCCTCTACCCGCCGGGACGTGGTCTGCGGCGGAAAGGGCCTGAACCAGGCCATCGCCGCCGCCCGGGCCGGTGCCCAGGTGTTCCAGGCCGGCAAGACCGGCGCCGAGGGGCAGATCCTGCGGGACACCCTGGTGGACAGCGGCGTGGACGTGACCCTGCTGGCCAAGAGCGACGGCCCCGGCGGCCACACCTTTATCCAAGTGGATCCCAGCGGCCAGAACTGCATCCTGCTGTACGGCGGCAGCAACCAGGATATCCGGCGGGATGAGGTGGACAAGGTGCTGGACTGGTTCCGTCCCGGGGACTGGCTGATGCTGCAGAACGAGATCAACCAGCTGGACTACATCATGGAGGGGGCCGCGAAGCGCGGGCTGTCCATCGTGCTGAACCCCTCCCCCATCGACGACAAGCTGATGCAGCTGCCCCTGGAGCTGGTCAGCCTGTTCGTGTTCAACGAGATCGAGGGGGCCGCCCTCAGCGGCACCCAGAACGAAGAGGAGATGCTGGACCTGCTGCGGAAGAAGTGGCCCCACAGCAAGCTGCTGCTCACCCTGGGCAGCCGGGGCTGCATCTACGACGACGGCCAGCGCCGCCTGCGCCAGGGGATCTATCAGGCCCACGCCGTGGACACCACCGCCGCGGGGGACACCTTCACCGGCTACTTCGTGGCGGCCATGGCCGGCGGGCAGACGGTGGAGCGGGCCCTGGACCTGGCCTCCAAGGCGGCGGCCATCGCCGTCACCCGTCCGGGCGCCGCCCCCTCTATCCCCACCATGGATGAGGTGCTGGCCTCTCCCCTCACACTGGCGTAAGACACAGAGTCCCCCTCCGCATCTGCGGAGAGGGACTCTGTCTATGTATTTCACTTCTTGACCAGCACAGCCTCGGCCCGGATGCTGCGGGTGTGGCGGATCTGCTCCCAGCTGGTGGTGCCCTTGACCAGGCTGGCCGCTGTGATAGGCAACCAGGTGAGCAGGAACAGCCAGTAGACCCCCACCGCCTTCCACAGGCGGCGGTCCCACTTGCCCTCTACCGTCAGCACCAGCACCACGCTCAGGGTGGTCACCAGGGCGGTAAAGGCGAGGCTGCTGCCCCCATAGGCCAGCAGGCGGCCCATCCCCTCCTGGATCGTGCTGCCGCCAAAGAAGGCGGACAGCGCCCCCACCGTCATATTCAGCAGCATGGCGATCTGATAGGCCGGCAGCAGCAGCGTGATGCCCAGATCGGCCAGCGGCAGGGCGGGCCTCAGGGCCAGCCCCTGCCCCACCCGGGGCAGATAGACCTGGGCCACCTGGAAGGTACCGCTGGTCCACCGGCGGCGCTGGCAGTTGGACTGGGCCAGGGTAAGGGGCTGCTCGTCAAAGGTGCGGGCAAGGGGCACCCAGTGCACCTTCACATCCGCCAGCGCGCACAGCACGGTCATCTCCATGTCCTCGCTGATGGTGCCGGTACACCAGCCGCCCAGCCTTTTCAGCGTGCTGTCCGCCACCATAAAGCCTGTCCCGTTGATCATGGCGGACAGGCCCAGGCCGTTCTTGCCGCCGTTATAAAAGCGGTCCATCATCCAGTAGTAGATGGAGCAGCAGCCGGACACCGCGGTGTCAAAGGGGTTCTTGCTGTCCCGGTAGCCCTGGGCCGCCCGGGCGCCGCAGCAGTAGGCGTTGTTCATCTCCCACAGGAAGTCCGGGGCCGCCACATTGTCCGCGTCAAAGACGCAGTAGGCGTCGTAGCCCTTGTGGCACAGGCGGCTGTATGCGAACCGGAGCACCTCGCCCTTGCACTTGACGGGCACGGTGCACTCCATCACCCTGGCCCCTGCGGCCCGGGCGGCCCCGGCGGTGTCGTCGGTGCAGTTGTTGGGGATGACCCACACATCATACAGCTCTTTCGGGTAATCCTGCCGCAGCAGGCTGTCCACCAGGGGGCCGATGACTTCCTCCTCGTTCCGGGCGGCGATGAGCACCGCATAGCGGGTGCGCGCCGGATGGCGGCCATAGTCCATGGGCCGCCGCCAGGTCATCAGTCCGGTGATCAGATACCAGGCGCCCCACAGGGACAGCCCCGCACCGATCAGCGCCGACAGCACCTCCAGGATCTTCGTTGCAGCTTCCATAGCGAAGTCCTCCTCCTGTGTTTTTCGCCCCGAGTTTATCACAGGTTCTTTAAGAGTACACCGCTGTCCGGATTAAGTTTTTCTTAAGCCTTCTTTAACATTCTGTTTCGGCAGGATGCCGCGGAACAGGGCCGCCGGCTCAGAGCGCCGGAAGGAGGGAGAACAGCCAGCACAGAAGGGGGGCAAAGACCAGGGCGGGCAGGTAGTTGGCCACCTTGATCTTCGTCAGGCCCAGCATATTCAGGGCCAGCGCCACGATCATCAGGGAGCCGGCACAGATGACCTCCTCCAGCGCGCCGTTCTGGAGCAGCAGGGGCTGGATGGCCCCCGCCAGAAGGGCGATGGCCCCCTGGAACACGAGGATAGACGCCGCGGAGTAGACCACCCCCACCCCCAGGCTGACGGCCAGCATAATGGCGATGGGGAAGTCCATGAGGGATTTGGTGAACAGGATCTCATAGTCGTGGGTCAGCCCGGCGTTCAGCGAGCCCACCACCGCCATGGCCCCGACGCACATGACCAGGCTGGCGGTCACAAACCCCTGGGCCACCGGGACCTTTCCGTCCGCCCCGGCGGGGAAGGTCTTTTCCACCCAATTTCCCAGACGCACCACCTGTCCGTCCAGGTCGATCAGCGCCCCCACGGCGGCCCCCAGCACCATGGACAGCACCAGGACGATGGTGTTCTGCCCCTTCAGCGAGCCGGATATGCCCACATACAGCACGCACAGATCCACCGCGGTCATCACGCCCTCGTTCACCTTCGGGGGTATCCCCCGCTTACACAGCAGGCCGATCAGCCCGCCAAGGGCCACCGCCGCCGTATTCACCAACACACCCAACATCGCGCTCTCCCCCTGCTCATTTTCGCTTCCCGGCCAGTATACCCCTTTTCCGGTCCCTTTTCAATGCGCCGATCCACCTGCATTTCCGCCGTTTCGTCGGAAAACTCCGTGCAAATGCTTGCTGGACTGGCCCCGGCGTAGTATAATAGCCGGGAATACGGCCCCGCCGCCCGGCGGCGGGCAAGGAGGAACACTATGGATTACGCAAAGGAGTCCCTGCGTCTCCACGCCCAGTGGAGGGGCAAGATCGAGGTCAACGCCACCGTGCCTGTGTCCACCAAGGACGACCTGTCCCTGGCCTACACCCCCGGCGTGGCCCAGCCCTGTCTGGAGATCCAGAAGGACATCAACAAGAGCTATGAGCTGACCCGGCGGCACAATCTGTGCGCCGTGATCACCGACGGCAGCGCCGTTCTGGGCCTGGGCGACATCGGCCCCGAGGCCGGCATGCCGGTGATGGAGGGCAAATGCGTGCTGTTCAAGGCCTTCGGCGGGGTGGACGCCTTCCCCCTGTGCGTCAAGACCAAGGATGTGGACGAGTTCGTCCAGACGGTGTACAACATCTCCGGCTCCTTCGGCGGCATCAATCTGGAGGACATCTCCGCCCCCCGGTGCTTTGAGATCGAGCGGAAGCTGAAGGAGAAGTGCGACATCCCCATCTTCCACGACGACCAGCACGGCACCGCCATCATCACTCTGGCGGGCCTGACCAACGCCCTGAAGGTGGTGGGCAAGAAGAAGGAGGACGTGAAGGTGGTCACCTCCGGCGCCGGAGCCGCCGCCATCTCCATCGTCAGACTGCTGCTGTCCGCGGGCTTCAAACATATCACCATGTGCGACCGGAAGGGCGCCATTTACGCCGGACGGGACGGCCTGAACTGGATCAAGGAGGAGATGGCCCAGGTCACCAACTTGGACAGGAAGGCGGGCTCTCTGGCCGACATGCTGGTGGGGGCCGACGTGTTCATCGGCGTGTCCGCCCCCGGCATGGTCACCCGGGAGATGGTGAGTACCATGGCTCGGGACGCCATCATCTTCGCCTGCGCCAACCCCACTCCCGAGATCTTCCCCGACGAGGCCAAGGCGGGCGGGGCCAAGGTGGTCTCCACCGGCCGCAGCGACTACCCCAACCAGATCAACAATGTGCTGGCCTTCCCCGGCGTGTTCCGCGGGGCCTTCGACGTGCGGGCCAGCGACATCAACGAGGAGATGAAGATGGCCGCCGCCCGGGCCCTGGCCGACCTGGTGGGCGACCAGCTGTCCGAGGACTACATCATCCCCGCCGCCTTCGACCCCCGGGTGGGTCCCGCCGTGGCCAAGGCCGTGGCCGAGGCTGCGCGGCGCAGCGGGGCGGCCCGCATCTGACTCAGCTCCCACTTCATCGATCACCAGAAAGGAAATGCACCATGAAACAGCTCAACGAATTCCCCCGCATCCCCCTGGGCCTGCTGCCCACCCCCATGCACCGGCTGGACAACATCAGCCGCATCCTGGGCACCAACGTGTGGATCAAGCGCGACGACCTGACCGGCATCGGTCTGGGCGGCAACAAGGTCCGCAAGCTGGAGTTCCTGCTGGCCGACGCCAAGAATAAGGGGGCCGAGGTCGTCTTTACCACCGGCGGCGCCCAGTCCAACCACGCCATGCTCACCGCCGCCTGCGCCAAGAAGCTGGGCATGACCCCCATCCTGATCCTGAAAAAGCGGGGCGTCACCGACCGGAAGGGCAACCAGCTGCTGGAGTACCTGATGGACACCGACGTGCGCTTTATGGACACCGACAGCTATGACGACATCTACGCCGAGATGGACCGGGTGGGCAAGGAGCTGGGCAGGCCCTACTACAAGATCCCCTGCGGCGGCTCCAACGCCATCGGCGCCTTGGGCTATGTCAGCTGCATGGAGGAGGTCGCCCAGTCCGGCGTCCACTTCGACCACGTCATCTGCGCCGAGGGCAGCGGCGGCACCCACGCCGGCGTGGCCCTGGGGGCCAAGCTGTTCCTGCCCGGCACCAGGACCATGGGCATCATGGTGGACAGCGACCCCTTCGATGTGATCACCCTGGGCATCATGCGTGAGACCGCCGCCCTGCTCCAGACTGACGTACAGGTGGGCCCTGAGGACATCCACCTGCTGAACATGTGCGGCCCCGGCTACGCCATCCCCTCCCCCGAGGGCAACGCCGCCATCCGTATGATGGCGGAGAACGAGGGCCTGTTCCTGGACCCCGTGTACACCGGCAAGGCCTT